>NZ_JBLYNS010000185.1:0-7690 GCF_049310205.1 Endozoicomonas sp. ALC013
CGTGTCCGATCGTCCCCCACTACCAGACAACCATTTCAAAAACTCAAACCGACTTCCGCGATCAACTTCAATCATGTATTCCCTCTTTAAAGATTGAAGCAGAAAGGAGTCTGAACTCATTACCTCCGGTTGATCTGCTACTGCCAGACCACAATATTATTATTGAAATTCAGGGACCCTCTCATTACGTATGTGGTGATTTCAAAACCAGGACTGGTTCGACTCTGCTGAAAATCGCACTGCTGCAAAAAGCAGGATTTGAGGTCATTGAAGTCCCGGTTAACACGCTTTGGAACCCGGATTCAATAAAACGATGTATTGATCAAATAAAGACCAGGGTGGACATCCCGCCACAAGGCCATGGCTCTGTATCACATAAAATCGGGTGGGCAGATGAGGCAAACGTTACCGCCGATAAAGAATGGCAATCCTCAGATCACTGTTACCTGACCGCCGAAGAACATTTAGAGAAGCAAACAGGCAAACCAAAAAAAAGAAAGAAAAAAAAGCCAATAACCTCTTCCCTTTCCTCATGACTCAAGAACTGTATTCATATTCCAGGGAAGGAGCGCCAGCGTTGAATACCTGTTGCCCAAAATGATTTGAAAATAACGGATTGGTGGCATCAGAAGTAGATGTGTATCCCCCAACGGCCTGGTTTTATAGACATTTCAGTAAAATGAACTTCTGAACAGAACAGCAGTCTACTTTTTATATTTTCATGAAGTAATGAAATATAGTTATGGATAGAAGCTCTGCTGGTATCAGTGGTCAATACGCAAGACCAGGCAAGAATTACAACAAACCGGATAACCATGCCACTTCTTCAATGCGTGGACGATATAGACAAGCCACAGTCAAACAATGGGATACTCCCCCCCACTCTGCCACGGGGCGCAATGGATTTTACCATTCTTCTGCCCCATGCTCTTCTCAATATGTACTGCTCCGTTCAGTAAACCCTGCTAAAGATTTTAATGCGCTCATCAAACCAGAAATAATGGATGGCCTGGTGAGTAAATCGGATCGTTTCGGTCATCACTATGATGGAAGAGATCACGGCCTATATGCCAGTTCAATTAAAAAATACACGTCAGCGTCTAAAAGACCGTTAAATCGATCTGAACAAAGCCAGCTGATACATTTGCTGCAAAATTTCACAGTCACACGGAGCTGGAATTGGCGAAGCCTGACGACAACATTTCATTCATTGACTTCAGCGGGTGTTTTTACCCCTCATAAGCCCGTGGATGAGCGTGTTAAGCTCACTCAAGCTACTTTATTGTCCACGCTATTTGATGCAATAACGTTCAAGTGCAACCAAAAACCTGAAGCCAGGGATATCGATGCCCGGGGAATCGTCAACCTGCTGTGGGCCATGGCAAAACTGGTGGACAACGGGCAGGAACGGACACCAGAGTTCAAAAAGGCCTTGGCCGCCCTTTTGCCCCACGCAAACACACAGAAAGAGCAATTTGTTCCTCAGCATATCGCTAACCTGCTGTGGGCCATGGTGAAACTGGTGAACAATGGGCAGGAACAGACACCTGGTCTGAAAGAAGCCGTGCTTGCACTGTTGCCCCACGTGAAAACACAGAAAGACCAATTTATTCCTCAGCATATCGCTAACCTGCTGTGGGCCATGGCGAAACTGTTGGACGACGGGCAGGAGTGGATACCAGGGCTCAAAGAAGCTCTGGTTGCGTTGTTGCCCCACGTGAGCGTACAAAAAGTTGGCTTTAATCCACAGGAAATCGCTAACCTTCTGTGGGCCATGGCTAAATTCGTGGTCAACGGGCAGGAGCAGCCCCCAGGGCTCAACGAAGCCGTGGCCGAGCTGCTGCCCCACGTCAACGCGCAGCAAGACCAATTTAATGCCCAGGATATCGCCAACCTGCTGTGGGCCATGGCGAAACTGGTGATCAACGGACAGGAGCGGACACCAGAGCTCAAAGAAACCCTGGCCACGCTAATCCCCCTGGTAAACACACATAAAGACCGGTTCAATCCCCAGGGTATCGCCAACCTGCTGTGGGCCATGGCGAAACTGGTGGACAACGGGCTGGAGCGAACACCAGAACTTAACAAAGCCGTGGCCGGGCTGCTGCACCACGTAAACGCACAGGCTAACAAACCACAGGAAATCTCCAACCTGCTCTGGGCCATAGCGAAACTGGTGGACAACGGGCTGGAGCGGACACCAGAGTTCAAAGAGGCCCTGGCCACGCTGTTGCCCCAAGTGGTCGCACAAAAAGCTAACAGTAAACCACAGGAAATAACCAACCTGCTGTGGGCCTTGGCGAAACTGGTGGACAACGGACTGAAGTGGACACCAGAGCTCAAAAAAGCTGTAGCCAGGCTGTTGCCTCACGTGAACGCACAGAAGGCTAACTTTACACCACAGGGTATTGCCAACCTGCTGTGGGCCATGGCGAAACTGGTGGACAACGGGCTGGAGCAAACACCAGAGCTCAAAGAAGTCGTGGCCAGGCTGTTACCCCACGTGATCGCACAGACAGCTAACTTTAACCCACAGGGTATTACCAACCTGCTGTGGGCCATGGCGAAACTGGTGGACAGCGGGCAGGAACGGACCCCGGAACTCAACGAGACCATGGCCGCGCTGTTGCCACACGTGAACATAAAGAAAGACCAATTTAATGCCCAGGAAATCGCCAACCTGCTGTGGGCCATGGCGAAACTGGTGGACAACGGGCTGGAGTGGACAGCAAGGCTCAACCAGGCCGTGGCCGCACTGTTGCCCTGCGTGAACGCACAGAAAGACCAATTTATTCCTCAGCATATCGCCAACCTGCTGTGGGCCATGGCGAAACTGGTGGACAACGGGCTGGAGCAGACAGCAGAGCTCAAAGCGGCCATGACCGCGCTGTTACCCCACGTAAATGCACAGAGAGACCAATTGGTTCCTCAGCATATCGCCAACCTGCTGTGGGCCATGGCGAAACTGATAGACGGCAGGCAAGAGTGGCTCCCGGGGCTCAACGGGGCAGTCGCCGCTCTGCTGCCCTGCGTAAACGCACAGAAAGACCAATTCAGTGCCCAGGGCATCACCAACCTGCTGCGGGCCATGACCAAACTGGTGGACAACGGGCTGGAGCAGACACCAGAGCTCAAAGCGGCCCTGGCCGCGCTGTTTGCCCACATGAATGCACAGAAAGAACAATTTAATGCCCAGGGTATCGCCAACCTGCTGTGGGCCATGGCAAAACTGGGTGAGTTCGTTGAGCTGGGTGTGGTGACCTCTACCTTTGAATCTTTTGTCTACCGAATCAGTGGCAACCCTCAGCTCTCTGAGCAAGAGATATGGATGTCTCTCTGGGGAGTCATGGTGTGCTGTGCCAGGCTGTTTCTAGACTCCCATGCTAAAAATAACGTGCTTGAAAAGCACATGGATGACCTGTTTACTCGCCTGAAAAATACCTCCCCGAATAATGAAGAGAATCAATGCACCATTGCCATGGCCGCCAGTTGGCTTGGAAGAGCGTGTCCGGTCACCCCCCATTACCAGGCAATCATTTCAAAACCTCAAAGCGTCGTCCGAGATCAACTCCAATCATGCATTCCATCATTAAAGATTGAAGAAGAAAAGAGTCTGAAATCATTACCGCCAGTCGACCTGCTACTGCCAGATCACAACATTGTGATTGAAGTTCAGGGACCATTTCATTACGTGAGTGGTGATTTCAAAACCAGGAATGGGTCGACTCTGCTGAAAATCGCACTGTTGCAAAAAGCAGGATTTGAAGTCTTTGAAATCCCGACTAACACGCTTTGGAAACCGGGTTCAATAAAACGATGTATTGATCAAATAAAGACCAGGGTGGACTTCCCGCCACAGGATCATGCCTTTGCATCTCATAACACCGGGTGGCAATCCTCTGATCACCGTTACTTAACCGCCGAAGCACATTTAGAAAAGCAAAAAGGCAAACCCAAAAAAAGAAAAAGGAAGAAAAAAAAGCCAATAACCGCTTAAATTTATAAACATTTAAGCAAAATGAACTTCTGAACTGCACAGCAGTCTGCTTCTTATATTTTCATGAATTAATGAAATATAATTATGGACAGAAGCTCTACTGGTATCAGTGGTCAATACGCAAGATTGGATAATGATTATAACCAGCCGAATGATCATGCCGATTCTTCAAAGCGTGGTCGATATGGACATTGTTCAGTCAGACAGTGGCATAATCCCCCCCGCACAAACCCGGGGCGTAATGAATTTTATCGTTCTTCTGACGTATGCCCTTCTCAACATCTACAGTGCCGTTCAGTAAACCCTGCTCAAGATTTTAATGCACTCATCAAACCAGAAATAATGGATGATCTGGTGAATAAATCCTATCATTTCGGCCACCGTTATGATGGAAGAAATCACGGGCAATATGCCATTTCAATTAAAAAATACACGCTAGATGCTGAAAGACCGTTAAACAGGACTGAACAAAGCCAGCTGATACATTTGCTGCAAAATTTTACCGCAACACCGAGTTGGAATTGGCGAAGCCTGACGTCAACACTTCATTCATTGACTTCAGCGGGCGTTTTTACCCCTCATAACCCCATGGATCAGAGTGTTAAGCTTACTCAAGCTGCCTTATTATCAACGTTACTTGATGCAATAATATTCAATTGCAACCAAAAACCTCAAGCCATGGATATTGAAGCCCGGGCAATTGCCAACCTGCTGTGGGCCATGGCGAAACTGGTGGACAACGGGCTGCAGCGGACACCAGAACTCAAAGAGGCCGTGGCCGCGCTGTTACCCCAGGTGAGCGCACATAAAGACCAGTTTATTCCTCTGAATATCACCAACCTGCTGTGGGTCATGGCGAAACTGGTGGACAACTGGCGGGAGCGGACGCCAGCGCTCAACGAGGCCATAGCCGCGCTGTTGCCCCGCGTGAACGCACAGAAAGACCAATTTAATGCCCAGAGTATCACCAACCTGCTGTGGGCCATGGCGAAACTGGTGGACAACGGGAAGGAGCGGACACCAGCGCTCAACGAGGCCGTGGCCGCGCTGTTGCCCCTCGTGAACGAACAGCAGGCTCACTTTACACCACAGGGTATCGCCAACCTGCTGTGGGCCATGGCAAAACTGGTGGACAACGGACAGGAGTGGACACCAGCGCTCAACGAGGCCGTGGCCGCGCTGTTGCCCCTCGTGAACGAACAGCAGGCTCACTTTAAACCACAGGGTATCGCCAACCTGCTGTGGGCCATGGCAAAACTGGTGGACAACGGACAGGAGTGGACACCAGCACTCAACGAGGCCGTGGCCGCGCTGTTGCCCCTCGTGAACGCACAGAAAGCAAACTTTAAACCACAGGGCATCGCCATCCTGCTGTGGGTCATGGCGAAACTGGTGGACAACGGGCTGGAGCAGACACCAAATCTCAAAGAAGCCGTGGACGCCCTGTTGTCCCAGGTGAACGCACAGAAAACAAACTTTAAACCACAGGGCATCGCCAACCAGCTCTGGGCCATGGCGAAACTGCTGGACAACGGGCAGGAGCAGACACCAAATCTCAAAGAAGCCGTGGACGCCCTGTTGCCCCAGGTGAACGCACAGAAAGCTAACTTTAAACCACAAGGTATCGCCAACCTGCTGTGGGCCATGGCGAAACTGGTGGACCACGGGCTGGAGCAGACATCAGGACTCAAAAAGGCCGTGGCCGCGCTGTTGCCCTTCGTGAGCACACAGAAATCCCAATTTAATCCCCAGGATACCGTCAACCTGCTGTGGGCCATGGCGAAACTGGTGGACAACCAACAAGAGCAGACACCAGAACTCAACGAAGCCGTGGCCGCGCTGTTACCCCACGTGAGTGCTCAGAAACACCAGTTTATTCCACAGGAAATCGCAAACCTGCTGTGGGCCATGGCGAAACTGGGTGACAACGGGCAAGAACAGGTGCCAGAGCTCAACCGGGCCGTGACCGTGCTGTTGCCCCACGTGAACGCACAGAAAGCTAATTTTAAACCACAGGAAATCGCTAACCTGCTGTGGGCCATGGCGAAACTGGGTGAGCTCGTTGAGCTGAACGCAGTTACCTCTACGTTCGAATCGCTGGTCTACAAAATCAGTGAAAACCCGCAGCTCTCTCAGCAAGGGATATTGATATCTCTCTGGGGAGTCATGGTATGCTGTGCCAGGCTGTTTATGGTCTCCAATGCCAATAAAAATAACGTGCTTGAAAAGCACATAGTTGACCTGTTTACTCGTCTGGAAAAGACATCCCCGGACAATGGAGAGGAACAAACCGTCATTGCCATGGCCGCAAGTTGGCTTGGGAGAGCGTCCCCGGTCGTCCCCCATTACGAGACTTTCATATCAAAACATCAATCCAACTTTCGCCATCAGCTCCAATCATGCATTCCATCTTTGCAGATTGAAGAAGAAAAGAGCCTGAACTCATTACCGCCGGTTGACCTGATACTGCCAGATCACAACATGGTGATTGAAATTCAGGGAAAGTTTCATTACGTGAGTGGTGATTTCAAAACCAGGAATGGGTCGACTCTGCTGAAAATCGCACTGTTGCGAAAAGCAGGATTTGAGGTCATTGAAATCCCGGTTAACCAGCTTTGGAACCCAGATTTAATTATTGATCAAATAAAGACCAGGGTGGCCATCCCACCACAGGGCCATGGCAGTGCATCAGTTAAAATCGAGTGCGTAGATGAGACAAACGTTACCGCCGACAAAGAGTGTCAATCCTCAGATCCACGTTATTTAGCCGCCGGGGAACATTTAGAAAAGCAAACAGACAAACCAAAAAATAGAAAAAAGAAAAGAAAAAAAACTCATAAACATTTCAGCAAAATGAACTTCTGAACAGAACCGCAGTCTGCTTTTTATATTGTCATGAATTAATGAAATATAATTATGCATAGAACCTCTGCTGATATCAGTGGTCAATACGCAAGATCAGGTAGTAATGACAACCAACCGGATAACCATGCCGCTTCCGGAAGGCGTGGACGATATAGAGAGTGTACAGTCAGACAGCGGGATCATCCCCCCCGCCAGAGGCGTAATGTATTTTACCATTCTCCTGGCGCACGCCCTCCTCAAAATCTACTGAGCCGTTCAGTAAACCTTGCTCAGGATTTTAATTCCCTCATCAAAAAAGAAACAATCAATACTCTGGTGAATAAATCGAATCGTTTCGGTCCTGAATATGATGGGAGATATCACGGTCATTATGCCAGTTCAATTAAAAAATACACGTTAGCTGCTAAAAGACCGTTAAATCGAATAGAACAAAGCCAGCTGATGCGTTTGCTGCAAAATTTTACTGTAACGCGGAGCTGGAATTGGCGAAGTCTGACGACAACATTTCATTCATTTACTTCAGCGGGTGTTTTTAGCTCTCATAGATCCCTCGATGAGCGTGTTAAGCGTACTCAAACTGCCTTATTGTCAACGTTAATTGATGCCATCATATTTAACGGCAACCAAAAACCGGAAGCCAGTGATATTGGTGCCCAGGAAATCACTAACCTGCTGTGGGCCATGGCAAAGCAGGTGGACAACGGGCACGAGCGGACACCAGGGCTCAAAGAGGCCGTGGCTGCGCTGTTGCCCCACGTGAAGGCACAGAAAGCTGACTTTAAACCACAGGAAATCGCCAACCTGCTGTGGGCCATGGCGAAACTGGTG
>NZ_JBLYNS010000186.1:0-7653 GCF_049310205.1 Endozoicomonas sp. ALC013
TCAAACTCATTGAAACCATGTAGTAGTTTTGAAACTCAGAAATGTCGAAGTTATTTCAGGACAGCTCATCAGCCATTGGGGAATCAGCGCTCTGGTGCAGTGGTCAGGCCAAAATGCTGCTGTGAAAAAGCAACCCGTTCTTCAATAGGCAGGTCATGTTTTCGAAGGGATTCAATCATTTTCAGCCTGGGCTCGATCCCCTGGCCATTGGCAATCTGAATCGCCAGCCCCGGTCGGGCGTTGAGCTCCAGAATCAGAGGGCCAAGATGTTTATCCAGCACCAGATCGACACCCAGGTAGCCCAGGTTGGTCATCTCATAGCAGGCAGCAGACAGGCATAATATCTTATGCCAGTGGGGCACATTGAGGGTTGAGAAATTGTGGCCCGTATCCGGATGAAGGCTGACCGGCAAATCATGCTGCACACTTCTCAGGCTGTTGCCGGTTGCCATGTCCAGGCCGACGCCGACTGCCCCCTGGTGCAGGTTGGCCTTGCCATCGGATTTCCGGGTGGCCAGGCGCATCATCGCCATAACCGGAAAGCCCCGGAACACAATGACCCGGATATCCGGTACACCTTCAAAGCTGTAGTCATTAAAAATGGGGTCAGCGACGATCAGGTTTTCGATAACGGCGAAGTCTGATTTGCCGCCCAGACTGTAGAGACCGCCGAGAATATTGGACACATCACGGCTAATGGCGTCAAAGGATAGACTTTCGCCGCTGGCCTTGACGTATCGATCACCATCACGACCGGTAATCACCAGAATGCCTTTGCCGCCACTGCCCTTGGCCGGTTTGATAACAAACTTATCCAGTGGTTCCAGAATGCCCTTTAACTTGCGGATATCGGACTGGTATTCAATCACGCCAATCAGTTTTGGTACATCAACACCGGCTTTCTCGGCCATGCGTTTGGTGGTCAGTTTGTCGTCCACCAGGGGCAGGAGGCGTCTGGGGTTATATCGGGAGATATAATTCAGGTTGCGGCTGTTCATGCTGAGTATCCCGGACTCTCTGAGCCGGGAGGGTGTGGTAATTGAGTTTTTTGCCAGCGTGTTGTGCACAAAGCTTGTTAACCATCCCATGGAAACCGACCTCTACTTATCCGAATGAACCAGTGGATAGAACCGCTTGAGTTCAAGCATTCGATAGCCAGTGTACTGACCAAGCAGCAGAACAATGCCCAACAAGGTGAGCATCAGTTCAGGGAAGTTGAAGGTGAGCTGTTCAACAATGGGATTGGACATCAACAGGTAACTCAGGGTGGCTACCAGAAGACTGCCGCCGCCTTCTTTCACGACATCGCCGGGGCCTTCTTCTTCCCAGAGGATGGACATCCGTTCAATAGTCCATGCCAGAATGATCATCGGGAAGAAAGTGACCGTCAGTGCCTGGGTAATGCCCAGCTTCCAGCTGAAGATGCTCATGGCGGCCATGATCAGAATGACAACAATGATGACAGCCCCCAGCCTTGCCACTAGCAGCATGTTTTGCTGACTGAGGAAAGACCGTATCCATAAACCAATGGATACCAGGGAGGTGAAAATCACCAGCCCGGGTATTAATTGAGTTTGCAGGAAAGCCATGGCAATAAGCACCGGCATAAAGGTGCCGGAGGTGCGCAGACCAACGATGATGCGCATAAATAGCACAACCAATACCCCGATCGGTATCAACAGAATGATCTTAAAGGCATTCTGGACTTCCAATGGCAGGGAGTAGATGGAAAAGTCTATTAAGGCGGCACCATCCTGGTTTGCCTGAGTGAGTGCCAGCTCCCGGGTTGGCGCATTCTGGGAGATAATAGAGAACCGGACGTCAGAGTTAACCCCGCCCATCACATCCAGTAGTGATTTGGCCCCGCGCTGCCAGAGAAAGAAGGCGTCCGGGTTGCCTGCTTTACCGGTTTTGGGATCAAAGAGCTGCCATTCGGTGCCATCATAAACCTCTATCATGTCGATAATGGGTTGTCTGCGTCGGCCATCTTCCAGGTGCAGGCCCCGGACAATGCGAGCGGGGATATTATTCATGTGGAGTAGATTGACCAGCAAGTCCGGAAGCTTGACCCCTTCTTCCACCATGCCGAGCAGCATATTGGTGTTCTGGCCGGGTTCTTTGGCATTAAACTGGCTGATCATGGAGCCGGCAAAACTGACCGTGTCTGCTGAGTGTTCAGTCACCTGTTTTAACAGGCTTTTGGCCGCGGTTTGATAGGGCTCCGGAAGCACGGGCGCAATGAACGGTTCGGGCTGGTCATTCACGTTGGGGTTGATGCCGGGCTCCAGCCGGATCTTAACCTTATAAAACAGATCCTGGCGACCATCCGCTTTGCGGATGCTCCAGACGGCACGGCGCTGACCGCCATCATTGGTCTGGTTAATGCCGTAGCCGGGTGAGGCAAAGGATTCATCGAGAATTCTTACATCGGGCTGCTGATCCGGAAGGGTCAGGCTTGCCTGGGCAGCCTGTCCCCGGGCTTTGAAGCTTACCCAGGCTTCAATACTCCAGACAGTAGAGACATCCTTGCCCAATAGCGGAAAACCCAGTGCAAAGTGTTTGTACAGGGTTAATCCAAGGCCGGCAACAATCAGTCCGGCAATCATAAGGCCAAGCTGAAAACGACCTTTCATTCTTTTCCTCGCTTTTAACTGTCTATCTTGGGTTCAGTTGATATAAGGGAGCCTGGCTAAACGGTGCCCGACTAGTACATGGTTTCAATGTCCAGGCTGGGTTTCCTCTATCAATGACGCCCAAACTCCATTCGTCCTGAGCCTGCCGAAGGACCCATAGGGCCTAAAGGCGGAAACTCCGGACTCTGATAGATCGTGCCAATCACCCTTCGACTCCGCTCAGGGTGAACGGAGATGGTACACACACTCATTGAAAAGGTGTACCAGGCTGTATGCCGCTCAGGGCTGTTTTTCCGCTCAGGGCTGTTTTTCCGCTCAGGGCTGTTTGGTATCCGATGTGTATTCTCTGGATACATCCACAAGCGCTCGTTTTTCAAGGAAACGGGCACCGATCAATGCCGGGAATTCATAGTTTTCCCGGCTGCGCAAAGTGAATTGTGTCGGTACAAGGATGTCACCAATGCTGGCGTTCAACGTGATCACCGGGCGTCGTTCAGGCTCTTCTCCATGACGTTTGATCCGAACAAACCGGGTGACCGGCTCCTGCATGGATATAAGGTCACCAGTGGAGTTTGCCAATCGGAAGCGAACCCAGTCTTGGCCATCTTTTTCGAAAAACTCCATATCCCGTGCATCTATGGATGAGGTCAGGGCACCGGTATCAATTCGGGCTTTGAGGACCGTATCGGCATCAGGCAGCGTCATATGTTCAACAGCGCCCACGGTGACCAGACCTTTAATGCTGACCGGTTTGATGATAGCCCTGGTGTAGGATTTCTGGGTAACGGGAACCAGGGCTTTACGGTTATTGGAGCTGATCACCGTTTTAGTGGCAATATGCTTCTGATTGACGTCGATAACGGCCAGATCCTGCATAAAGCTGCGCCCGATCAGCAGCGGTGACTCATAGTTGCTGCGATCAGTCAGTGAAACAGGCACTGACTGGGTAATGTCACCGATGGTTATGGTCATCATGACAATTGGGCGCTCCACCGATGGGAGCCCCGGACGTTTGATCCGGGTGACACTTTTCAGCGGTAACTCCATCAGCTCAGTCCCTATGGACGTACGATGCAGCTCAAACCTGACCCACTTTTTGCCATCACGCTCAAAAAACTGGATCTCTCTGGCATCCACGGAACTGTTTTCTGCGCCGGTATCCAGCTTTGCCTCCATTTTGAGGTTCAGGTTTGGCAGGGTAGCGGTTTCGTTGATGCCAAGAACGAGCAGGCCATCCTGGTGAGCCGGTGTCTGGATGGTCTGCTCACGAATGGTAATCGTATGGGTATCGGCAGGAGGCTTTGTTTGTGCCTCGGGCCTTGCTGGCACCATGGGGTGTTCCGACGTCTCCGGAACTGGAACGGGTTGGGTAGTACGAGAATCGTCCTTGGCAGGACGCTCTTTATAAAAAGCTGTCTGGCATCCGGTTAAAATCATGGTTAAAACGAATAAAGCTGGCAGAGCCAAGTTGCGGAACATGTGACAAGCACTACGTTTTTTTGGGGACTATTTAAGGCGCACGCATTGTATGCGTGCAGCCATGGCGGTTGCCTGTCATCAACAAAACCGTAGTGCCTAAAGGAGTCCGGTGATAGTGGCTGAAGTATTGGCAACTAAAAGCGCAGAAGCTTACTTGATCTGCCTTCGCTTGCCAATTGTTAATCTTGACTAAATTCTGAGATATCTCTGCAGCCGCTCTATAAGCCAGCCCGGATAGCCAGGCTACCCGGGTAACAAACAATGGTTGTGATTTATTATGGCGTTTGACAGTTCGAAGCAGGTCTGATGATCAAGCCAATTAGAACGGTAATGATTAATACAGCCAGAGACGGAAGTAGCCAGACCAGGTGTGCTTCATAGCCGGGCATCATGCTGAAAGGCTGTAAAAAAGGCTGTAGCACTGAAAAATCTTTTATGCGAAGTGCATCAATGATGCTGAAGGTGAAAATGACCGCCAGTGTGGCCCGGTAAGTCAGGACGGGCCTGGGCAGCCAGTCACGAATAAGCCCCAGGAAAATCAATGTTATGGAGATTGGGTAGAGAATCAGAAGTACCGGAATAAAAAGGTCAATAATCTCGTTTAACTCCATATTGGCAAAAAAGACACAGACAATGCTGATGACGGTGACAATGGTTCGATAGCTGACCCTATCGAACATTTCATCAAAGTACTCACTGGCGGCGGTGATACAGCCAATGGCCGTAGTCAGACAGGCCAGGGTGACCACAGCCGCGAGCAGTGCTATCCCGGTGGTTCCGAACAGTGTCTCGGCATAAAGGGTCAGGATTTGCCCGCCGTTGTCCGGATCGGGGGCTATCTCCCGGCTGGTGGCTCCCAGGTAGAAAAGAGAGAGGTACACCAGGGCAAGCCCGGCCGCTGCGATGATGCCGGTAATGATACTGTAATGAAACAGGCTGGACTTATCTTCAATACCATGGGACTTGAGATTGGTGATGATGACAATGCCGAACATCAGTGCTGCGAGGGCATCCATGGTCATATAACCCTCAAGGAATCCCTTGATAACCGGCGATTCGGTATAAGTACCCATGGCCTGCCCGGGAATACCGAGTGGTGAAAAAATGGGGGAGAGGCCGAGAATGACCAGCAGGGCAATCAGCGCCGGAGTGATCAGTTCGCCTACCGACTCCAGCAGTTTTCCGGGCCGGATAGACAGATACCAGGAGATACTGAAAAAGATCAGGCTGAATATCAGCTGGCTGAGCTTGCCGGGTTCCGCCAGAAACGGTGTGATTCCCACTTCAAAAGAGACCAGGGCGGTCCTTGGAACGGCATACAAGGGGCCAATAATCAGGTAAATGCAGGAGCCAAGGGCGATGATCAGGGCTCTGGGCATTTCGCCACTGATTTCGTTGAATCCGCCACCCACTCTGGCGATGGCAACAATGCCCAATAGTGGCAGGCCGACGCCGGTAAGCAGGAAGCCTGCAGCGGCATACCACATATCCTGACCTGCCAGTTGTCCCACCATGGGGGGGAAAATCAGGTTTCCTGCCCCGAGAAACATGGCAAATACCATAAACCCCATACCGACAATATTCTGTAAACTCAGTTTTTGTTTCATGTTTTCAGCTTCCAGAATTCCCGATTATTGAAGTTTTACCGGGATCTGCTCCTTTTTTACATTAATTAAATAGTCTTTCTGATGACAGATAACCAGCTGCCTGCTATCAGTATGGACGCTATCTGTGAAAGTGGTAGCAGGGCAATCGACGAGCCTGAAAAGCATGACGGCAATCATTTAATGATTGCCCGGTGGTGCTGAACAAAGGTCATCATGGGGCTGATCATTGCTGATTTGCTGCAAGCTTTCCTGCAACAGGCAGATCAGGGTTTCATGATCACCGGCTTCCAGGAAAACATCCGGGCTTTGGCTCAGCCGGTTGTCCCAGAGCACTGCCATATTGTAGGGCTCACCAAAGGGTGGAATGGCTCCGGGCTCGCAGTCTTTGAACCTGGAGTTAAGTTCGTGTTCTGTGGCGAACTGCAGTTTTGAGTTGGTGATTTGGCTCACCTGGTGAATATTGACCCGGTTGGCCGCAGGTAAAATGGCCATCAGGTAGTGATCAAGACTATCTTTCAGGACCACTGCCTTGGCCAGCTGGTGCAATGGAATCCGGGCGGCGATGGCGCTCTGCACGGAACTTTTGCTGGGTTGATGTCGGATGGTTTGATAGGGAATATGCTGCCTGGCAAGGTAATCGTAAACTGTGTTGGCAATGCTCATGATGAAATCACCCCAGTAAATTCTGGCTTGAGGTGAAAAGAGTATAGCCGCTGATGGTTGTATTTCAGGGGCTATCGGTATTACAACCAGCCTTTACGTTTAAAAAACAGAAAGGTGGCTAACGCGCTCAACAACATCAGTCCGAGTGCAATTGGGTAGCCGAACTCAATCGAGAGCTCTGGCATGATTTTGAAATTCATCCCGTAAATACTGGCAATCAGTGTCGGCGGGAGGAACATAACGGCGGCCACTGAGAAAATCTTGATTATGTTGTTCTGCTCAAGATTGATGTAGCCCATGGTGGACTCCATCAGAAAGTTGATTTTCTCGAACAGGAAGCCGGTGTGTGGTGTCAGGGATTCAATATCCCGAAGCATATCCCTGATATTGTCCTTCTGTTCATCATTGAGCATGTGGCTGCATGCGCGCATCAGGTAACGAAGTGAGCGCTGGGTATCCAGCAGATTCAACCTGACTTTGCCATTCAGGTCCTCCTGAAGTGTGATAGTGCGCAGCTGCTCATCAACATCTTTATACTGCTCTGACAGCGCATTCTGGCTGACTTCTTCCAGGTCCTCGTAAACCTCTTCCAGAGTATCAGCAAGGTATTCAACCTTGGCATCAAACAGCGCAATGATCACCTCCAGAGGCGTTGCTGCCTTGATATGCTGGGTTTTAAGGTGTTTGCGCATCAGCCTGAATAAACCGGTGGGCTCATCCTGAAGGGTGATCAGTTTATCGGGTCTGAGGTTGAATGCGACGTTAATATTTCTCAGCTCGTGGCCGGACCTGTGGGGAAACAGGGAGCGAATATGTATACCGCTTTCGGTTTCAAAGTAGCGGGAGGAAATTTCAATCTCTCCCAGATCTTCTTCTTCGGGCAGGCAGCCCGGGAAGTGGGTTGTTAACCATTGGTGCTCAGCACTGTCCGGCTCTGTTGCTTCCAGCCATATAGTGCCCTTGGCCGACGGGAAATCTGGCGACACCCGGTCAATGGAAAACTGGTTATCCTGAGCACTATAGGCAAAGATCATAGTTACTGCCTTATTGATAACGAAATAGATTGGCTGACTCGAAGTTATAGTGCCAGCCACCAAACTATCTATCTGAACGACCAGACCCTGAATATTTCAAAAAACAACGGAGGATATTGTCATTTCAGATTTCAGAGGGTTGCACCGTTTGGTCACAAAAAAGGAGAGGGATTGTACGATAATTGACTTCTATTAGGATAGTGGGAATGTGCTAGTACATGGTTTCAATGAGTTTGG
>NZ_JBLYNS010000187.1:0-7644 GCF_049310205.1 Endozoicomonas sp. ALC013
TATTGTGTCTCTTCCGCTGGAAGTTTGGTCAGGTAGGTGATCAGTGCGTTCAGCTCGTCATGGGACTTCAAGCTGCCCATATTGATCAGGTAACGGTTATTCACCATAAAGCCGGGAACGGCATGAACGTGTTCACCATACTGATTCCAGTCCAGTACTGTTCTCATCACTAACAGGTTATTCTGGTTCGCCTCGAAGTCAGACTGTTTCAGTCCAGCCTTTTCCAGGGTCTGGAAGAATTCCGCATCGTTTCGCCAGTCGCCCTTGCGCTCTACATGAAGGCGGCTGAAAAGAGCCTGTTTGACGGCGTTATGGCGCGGTGTGCCCTGGGTCATGGCCAATGCCAGGGTGGCCTGTTTGGCATAGGCACCCATAAAGTTCATATGCGCCTGTTTGAACTCAATGTCCTGCTGACTCAGCCAGCTCTTCAGGGTAATCAGTGGTCCTTTCTCCCACTGATAGCAGCCTCCGCAGTAAATAGAAAACAGCTCGGTCACGGTTGGCCTGGTAGAAGGGGCAAGCCCTTTAACGACTTTGTAATGGGGTCCTTCCTGAAACCGGCTGGTATTTTCAACGCTGTCCGTCGCTTTGGCAAAAGCCATCATCGGAAATGCAAACATAACTACCAATAACAACTTTCTCATCGGTATTATTTTCCTGTAGTCCTGTTGAATGGTGTGAATATCGAGAGGTTATCATTGTCCAAACCTCAGTGTCTGATAAATATGCTGGTTATTTTTCAGCCTTGTCTGCTTCTCTTGCCACTTTTGCTGCTTCCATGGCCTGCAGCTGGGTTGTAATCATTTCTGGTGTTTCCAGGGTAATACGACCGAGTTGGCCATCCCGGAACTCATTGATCAGAATTTCGGCAACCTTATGGGTATCGGCAATACCGCCCCTGCGCATACAGCCACGCCGCTGACCGATCCTGTCAAACAGCTCAATGCCGGTTTGCGGAATGTCCTTAAGCTGGTAACGCTGCAAGAGTGCATCCGGATAATGCTGCATCATAAACTCGGCCAGGTACATGGCAACGTCTTCAAACTCAATAACCGTGTTTTTGATGGCTCCGCTGATGGCCAGACGGTAGCCGCAATCTTCCGGCTCAAGCTTGGGCCAGAGGAAGCCGGGGGTGTCCAGCAAGACAATATTATTGGGCAGTTTGATTCTCTGCTGCTGCTTGGTGACCGCCGGCTCATTGCCGGTTTTGGCAACTGTGCGACTGGCCAGAATATTGATGGTGGTGGATTTGCCCACATTGGGGATACCAAGGATGATGGCCTTCAGCTGGCTGACCTCCAGATTTCGCTCAGGAACCATAGCGGGTGCCATATCCAGAATGCTGCGAATTTTGTCCGGTTGCTTCAGATTGACGGCAATGGCCTTCATGCCGGAAGTACGGTTGATATGGTCTACCCATTGTTGGGTGACCGCCGGATCAGCCAGATCACTCTTGTTGAGAATCTTGATGCAGGGTGTGTCTTTACGCAGGGAGGCAACCATCGGGTTCTCGCTGCTGAAGGGAAGCCGCGCGTCCAGCACCTCGATAATAAGATCCATCTTTGGTATCACTTCACGGATCTCTTTTTTGGCCTTGTGCATATGGCCGGGATACCAGTTTATTGCCATTGTTGGATCTATCTTGCCTGAATGAAAACGAGTTATTTTACTATGTATCGGATGCACCACAAACCACCAATTTGAAAAGATTAAAAGGTAGCGGCTGACCTGTTATGGTGGTGATGCGCCAGGCAATGGCAAGAGCGCATGCAGGGCAGTAGGGACGTGAAATAGAACGTTGTGTCAGCCGAACCTGGTAACTGTTTTGATCATCAGCCTCCTGGTACATGGTTTCAATGAGTTTGACGGGTTGTCGTGCCTCCGCACTCCGTTCGTCCTGAGCCTGTCGAAGGGCGAAAACTCCGAACTCTGATAGATCGTGCCAAGCACCCTTCGACTCCGCTCAGGGTGAACGGAGATTGTACACGTCAAACTCATTGAAACAATGTACTAGTAAATGGCACCAACACTCTGAATGCCTTTACTATCCCGCAAATAATAGGCGATCCATTTCAGTGCTCTTTTTTGCAGTGACCTGAGCGGTCTTCCTGCAATTTCCTCTGCTTCCTCAATCACTTCAAGGTAGCTTTTGCCCAGAAACTGCATCTGATAAGTGCCAATGACCATGCCTGTCCGGTCACTGCCAGCCTGACAGTGAACAAAAATGGCGGCAGGCCTGGTGTACTCCTGATTAAGTAATTTGTTGAGCTTGTCTACCAGTTTGTATACATCACCAATAAAGGGAAGTTTGAGCATGATGTGGAGAACTGACGTCGGGTAATAGTCAGGATTGGAAGCAGCACCATAAACCGGATGGTGGATCAGCTGCATCAAATCCGGGTTGATTTGGGCAAACATCTGTTCCTGTTTCAGTAAATGACGTTCACCGAGTTTGCTGATCAACGAAAAATCATAAATATAGATGTCTTCGGGAAGGGGGGTATGGAGCTGTTCCATACTTCTCTGGTTCATGGTGTCAATAAGCTTTTGATAGGCAAACCGGCCTTTGATAACGGGCATGTTGCCCCGGAACAGGTAGTTTCCGGACACAGGATTATAGTCAATCAGCCGGAGTTTCCGGGGGGAGAATGCCACTTCTTTTGGCTTGGGCCGGGAGTCTGCCGACGATAAATCGTTGGCTACAGGGCGTTGTGAGGCGGTGTTGCCCACCGTGGCAAACGAGAGCAGAACCAGTATTGAGATAAGCCGTCTGATAATAGTCATGATGTATTACATATTATGTGGAATCATAATATCAGACTGTTTTCTGCTCTGAGAGTTGCAAAGAGTTTTTGGAATCTATTCCCGTCAGCCTCCTGGTACATGGTTTCAATGTATTTGATGGGTTCCCTCTATCAATGACGCCCAAACTCCGTTCGTCCTGAGCGAAGTCGAAGGGCGTAAATACCATACTCTGAATAAAGACCGTGCCAATCACCCTTCGACTCCGCTCAGGGTGAACGAAGATTATACGTCTCAACCTTATTATTGAAGAGATGTACTAGGCAAGCGTTGATATCCATACCGTTCACACTGAGCGCTGTCGAAGTGCGGTGCTCCCATCCTTCGACTCCGCTCAGGGTGAACGGGGTGTAGGCGTATTAGCGCTTTCCTGCACCAGACGTTTTCCCAGGCTGATGACCTGGTCTGTCTGGTAACCCAGGGATTGATAGAAGGCCAAAACCTGTTGGTTGGCGCTGCGTACCTGCAGGTTGATCTTTGGGCATCCCAGCTTTGCCAGACGAGTTTCCAACTTTTCCATCAGGGTTCTGCCCAGTCCATATTGTTGCCATTGGGGAGCGACGGCCAGATAGTTCACCCAGCCTCTATGGCCCTCGTAACCCCCCATAACCGATGCAACGATTTCATTTTCGATCAGGCCTACCAGGAAAAGGCCGTCATTGATGGCCACTTTTCGATCGATATCACGTTGTGGATTATTCTGTGGAGTGGTCAGACCACACTGCTGCCATAGCCTGATAACCGCTTCGGTATCTTGAGGTTTGAAGGCGCGAACAGTCATTCCGGGGTGGGCTTTATGCTGCTGCGCGTGCTCTGGTTTCGGGGTTGCTACGGGTAATCGGATTCTGGACATCCGGTAGCTGTTGACCAGTTGTCCATCGCGAAAGGCATCACATTTGCTTTCACCTTCTATCTCAAAACCGAAGCCCTGGTAGAGGCTGATAGCCCGGGAGTTGTCGGTATAAACGTCTAATTCGATCCGCACCAGGTTCAACCAGTTGTCGGCGAGTTCTACCATGGCCGACATGAGCTGTTTACCGATGCCTTGTCCCTGGGCATCCGGATGCACGGTAATAGCAAAACTTGCGCAGTGTTTGCGTCGTGGGTTGTCCTGTATTTGTAACCCGAGAAGGCCAAGGATTTGTCCTGAGGACTCGGCTACCAGCTGTATATGGTTCTTGTCGTCCATATTGAACAGATTGTGCCAATACGCCTGGGGGCGGTAAGGGATCTGGCTGGTCTGGCGGGTTACTCCCGGGTCGCGGAAAAACTCTCCAATAGCGTGCAAGTCGGGAGTTTCGGCGTGCCGGATAATGGTATCCATGTTTTATTCTCTGTAATTCAATAGCATTGACTTTAGGCTATATAACCAGACAGTTTCAAGATGCAGGTTTTACATGCTGAAAGTTGTCATTCTTGCTGCTTAACCCGGATATTTCATAAACTGCCCCGAATCTCACGCAGTATTTGTTGTTCCGGGTATATTTATTGCCTTTCAAAATGGATCAATTGGTTGACTAGAGTGATAAGTGGGATTTTAAAATTTAGACTATCATGAGATTTCTAAATATGATTTATAAAAAAAGGAAGGAATTTTTAAGATGTATTCGACTACAGCATCCAGTATTCATTCTACTGCGGCTTCATCTGGTTCTATCGAAGATCCATCCTTGTCTGATGAAATCTTATCATTCGAAAAAGCAAGCAAGTTTGGGAGAATAATTGTTAAAGCACCAGATGCTGTTTCACAATTAACCTTGGCAAAAGCTATTCAGGAAATTAAAAATTTACCTACTTCTGATTTTGTCAATAGTGGCAATAGAATACGACAGGTTGAACTTGTTGCTTCAGAATACTCCAAGGTTTCACAGCATCCAACACAGGTAACATTTGATGCAGCTGGTAAACTTTCAGATACAGAAGCATTTGAAAGAAAATTTGCGCCCCATACAGATTCAATAAAGGCAATGTGTAAAGAGGCCTTGCAAACAATGGGACAAAAACTTAACTGGAAGGATTTCTCTATTGGGGTTCGTTGTAATGTGCTCAGGTATCAATTTACCCATGAACAAACACAGGTATGCAATATGGAATGGCATAAAGATGGATGTAATTTATCCATGACAACACTTTTATCGCCATATTATCAACACGGCAATGGTTTTACTGGTGGAGAATTGAGTTTTGCACAAAATTCCTTATTTTCTCCCGGAGTTCCTGTAGCGGGTACCATAAAAACACTTGAGTACAAAAAGCCGGGAGATGGCTTCATCTTTGATGGTTTGAAATCATTGCATAAAGTTGAAAACATGCATCTATTGCATGAAATTAAGGATGGAGAAGAAATCGTAGAAAGACTGCTGCTTCTTTGTTTTGCCTGGCCATCTATAGGTGATGTAATCGCTCTTTCAGAAGCACTTGGTGAAGAAAATTTAGTCTGAGCACCTAATCCAAAATTCAGATATGTTTTATAAAAAAAAGTAGGCATTTTTAATATGTATTCAACCGCATCATCAAGTGCTGAGTCTACAGTGGCTTTCACTGATTCTTTTGAAGGTTCATCCTTATCTGATAATAAGGAATCAATAAAGGCGGGAAATAATTCTGGAAGAGTGATTGTTAAGGTAACAAATACTGTTTCAAAAACAACCTTGGCAAAAGCGTTTCAGGAAATTGATAGATTAGCTACAATCGATTTTGAAAACAAAGGAAATAAATTTCAGGATATCACAATCATTGATCCAGAAAAACATAATAAATATCTATTTCCATCAACAGTAACATTTGACGCATCTGGTAAACTTTCAGATACAGAGGTCTTTGATAAAAATTTTAAGCCGAATACAGATTCAATAAACAAAATGTGTAAAGAGGCCTTGCAAACAATGGGGCGCAAACTCCACTGGAGGAATTGTACTGTGGAGGCTTGGTGCTCTTTGATCAGGTACCCATTCACCAGTGAACAAACATTGATATGTAATATGCCATGGCATAGAGATAAATGTACTTTATCCATGACAACACTGTTATCTCCATATAATCAACACGATAATGGTTTTTGTGGTGGAGCATTGAGTTTTGCAAAAGATTCAAATGTTTCTAGTACTCTTCCTAGAAGTTCTTCTGGTATTCCTGAAAAATCTACCATAAAAACATTTGAATACAAAGAGCAAGGAGACGGCTTCATCTTTGATAATATTAACTCACTTCATAAAGTTAAAAAAATGTATGTATTGAATGAAAAGAAGCTTAAAGAACGCCCCGTGCAAAGATTGTTGCTTGTTTGCTTTACTAATCCATCTGAAGATGATGTAAGACATCTTTCAGTAGCGCTTGGTGAAGAAAATTTAGCTTTAGTTTAACTTAACTCCAAAACCAAGGGGTGTTGCAGGTTCAGCCTTCTGGATTTTTGTAAGGCTGGTATGGGCAGGTGGAGAATACAGTTTAAATTAACCGGCTGGCTACCGCCCGAATCATAGTTGTGTCAGGTGCCAACCAGTTGAACTTAATTGCTTGCAAATTAATTTTTAGGGCGTGCTGGGAGTTTTTAAAATTTAGACTATATTGAAATTGCTTGATTTTATAGTGGACGATTAGCCAGCTTATTTAATCTCCTGACCTGAAAGATTACAGCCATTTGGATAATTTCTCTTTGTTCAATGGTGTCAGTTATCTTAACCCCTCGCAGTGAAAATTATTAAACACACTGTCAGATCATTCCACCTTAAAATCTAAATATGATATTTTAAGATAGTAAGGAATTTTTATATGTATTCAGCTAAACCATTTCAAGAAAATTTAATTGCAGCTAATATAGCTAATGCTGATTATGTTGAAGAGATATTAATGTCTCAAAAGGTAACAGAATCTGAAAGAAAGAATTATGCTGGAAAAATAATTATTAAAGTGCCTAATGCTGTTTCAAAATTAGCCATGGAAAAAGCACATCAGGAAATTGATAGTTTGCCTACCTGTAAGTTCCTTAACAATGGAAATCAAATGCAGCGAGTCAACATTAGAGCTGAAAATGTGAACCGTGTATTTTCAACAGTAACATTTGATGAAAATGGTAAGCTTTCAGGTACAGAGGGCTTTGACCAAAATTTTGCGCCACATACAGAGTCAATAAATGAAATGTGTAAAGAGGCCTTACAATCCATGGGGCGCCAACTCAATTGGAAGAATTTTACTGTGAAGGTTCATTGTGGAGTGCTCAGGTATATATTTACCCCGGCACAACAAGAGATATGTAATATGCCCTGGCATAAAGATGCCTCTTCTTTAAGCATGACAACTCTTTTATCCCCCTATATCCAACAAAACAATGGTTTTTCTGGTGGAGCATTAAGTTTTGCAGAAGAATCAGATACTAAGTGCGTTCCTGTAGGAAAAACCATAAAAACAGTTGAATACGAAAAACCTGGCGATAGCATCATCTTTAATGGACTCCATAAAGTTGAAGATATGCACGTATCAGATGTAGATGAGCTTACCAAACGTCCGGTAGAAAGAAGGTTGCTTACCTGCTGTGCTGAGCTCACTGAAGATTATGTAAGAAACCTTATAGCAACGCTTGGTGAAGAAAATTTAGCTTGAGTATCCAAGGCCAAATCAGGGGTTGCTGCAAATGCAGTTTCCTGAATTTGTTAAAAACACTCTAAAAAATGGCTCAATCCCTAGCCCGGATATTTCATAAACGTGCTCCCGCTCTCGCTTGTCCTTTGCCGCTCTAAGGGAGTTTTGTTCAGTCGACCGTACTCCCCGGTACGGCGCTCCCTCACAAAATCCCTTAGAGCGACAAAGTCCGGCGCGAGATTCGGGGCAGTTTATGAAATATCCGGG
>NZ_JBLYNS010000188.1:0-7553 GCF_049310205.1 Endozoicomonas sp. ALC013
GACAATGGGCAGCAGCAGACACCAGAGCTCAAAGGGGCCGTGGCCGTGCTGTTACCCCTTGCGAGTGCACAGAAAGACCAATTTATACCTCAGCATATCGCCAACCTGCTGTGGGCCATGGCGAAGCTGGTGGACAACGGGCAAGAGCGGACATCAGTTTTCAAGGGAGCCATAGCCGAGCTGTTGCCCCTCGTGAACGCACAGAAAGGCCAATTTAATGCCCAGGGCATTACCAGCCTGCTGTGGGCTATGGCGAAACTGGTAGACAGCGGGCAGGAGCGAACACCGGAGCTCAACGAGGCCGTGGCTGCGCTATTGCCCCTCGTGAACGCACAGAAACACCAATTTAATGCCCAGAGTATCGCCAACCTGCTATGGGCCATGGCGAAACTGCTGGACAACGGGCTGGATAGGATATCAGAGCTAAAAAAGGCCGTGGCCGCGCTGTTACCATACGTAAACACACAGAAAGCTCAATTTAAACTACAGGAAATCGCTAACTTGCTGTGGGTCATGGCAAAACTGGTGGACAACGGGCAGAAACAGACGCCAGAGTTCAATGAGGCCGTGGCCGCGCTGTTGCCTCATGTGAACGCACAGAAAAGCCAATTTAATGCGCAGGATATCGCCAACTTGCTGTGGGCCATGGCGAAACTGGTGGACAACGGGCAGGAGCGGACACCAGGACTCAAAGCGTCCGTCGCCGCGCTGTTGTCCCAAGTGAACGCACAGAAAGACCAATTTACTGCCCAGGGTATTGCCAACCTGCTGTGGGCCACGGCGAAACTGGTGGACAACGGGCAGGAGCAGACACCAAGTCTCAAAGGGGCCGTGGCCGCGCTGTTGCCCTACGTGAACCCACCGAAAGACCGATGTACGCCTCAGCATATCGCCAACCTGCTGTGGGCCATGGCGAAACTGGTGGACAACGGGCAGGAGTGGACACCAGAACTCAACGAAGCCGTGGCCACGCTATTACCCCACGTGAGTGCACAGAAAGATCAATTTATTCCACAGGAAATCGCTAACCTACTGTGGGCTATGGCGAAACTGGTTGACAACGGGCATGAGCAGACACCTGAGCTCAACAAGGCCGTGACCGTGCTGTTGCCCCAGGTGAACGCACAGAAAGCTAACTTTAACCCACAGGAAATCGCTAACCTGCTGTGGGCCATGGCGAAACTGGGTGAGCTCGTTGAGCTGAACGTAGCTACATCCACGTTCGAATCGCTTGTCTACAAAATCAGTGAAACCCCCCAGCTCTCTCAGCAAACAATATTGTTGTCTCTCTGGGGAGTAATGGTGTGCTGTGCCAGGTTGTCTATGGTCTCCACTGCCAATAAAAATAATGTGCTTGAAAAACACATGGATGACCTGTTTACTCGCCTGGGAAATACATTCCCCGACAATGATGATGATCAATCCATCATTGCCCTGGCCGCAAGTTGGCTTGGGAGAGCGTCCCCAGTCGTCCCCCATTACCAGACTACCGTATCAAAACGTCAATCCGACTTTCGCGATCAGCTCCAATCATGCGTTCCCTCTTTGCAGATTGAAGAAGAAAAGAGTCTGAACTCATTACCCCCGGTTGACCTGCTGCTGCCAGATCACAACATGGTGATTGAAGTTCAGGGCCCCTCTCATTATGTGGGTGGTGATTTCAACACCAGAAATGGTTCGACTCTGCTGAAAATCGCACTGTTGCAAAAAGCAGGATTTGAGGTCATTGAAATTCCGGTTAACAGGCTTTTGAATCAAGATTTAATGAAACCATATATTGATCAAATAAAGACCAGGGCAGGCATCCTGCCACAGGAGCATGGCTCTGTATCACTTAAAAGAAGGTGGGCAGATCAGGAATACATTACTGCTGATAAAGGCAGGCAACCCTCAGATCATGGTTACTTGACTGGCAAAGAACCTTCAGAAGAGCAAATCGGCAAACCAGCAAAGAGGAAGAGAAAAAACAGCCAGTAATTTCTGCCCTTCGATCATGACTCAAGAACCATTTGCACATTCCCGGGAAAGAATGCCAGCGTTGAATATCTGTTACCCATGCGTCCTGCCCCGGATGATTTGAAAATAACGGAGACACCAGGAGCCTGTCCGAGAATAGACTGCCCTACTGCGGTGGCAGCAAAATGAACTTCTGAACAGAGCAGCAGTCTGCTTTTTATATTCTCATGAATTAATGAAATATAATTATGCATAGAACCTCTGCTGGCATCAGTGGTAGATACGTAAGATCAGATAATAATTACAATCAACCGGAAAACCATGTCGCTTATTCAGAGCGTGGACAGTATAGACATGCCAACGTCAGAAAGAGAGATAATATCCCCCGCACTACTCCGGAGCGTAATGAATTTTACCACGCTTCTGCCCCATACTTTGCCCAAAACCTGCCGTGCCGTTCAATAAACCCTGCTCAAGATTTCCATGCCCTCATCAAACAGGAAGTAATGGATGAACTGGTGAGTAAATCGGATCATTTCGGTTATCGTTATGATGGGAAAAATCACAGTCAATATGCCAATTCAATCAAGAGATACACATTAGCTTCGCAAAGCCCCTTAACCCGAGCGGAACAAAGCCAGCTGATGATTTTTTTGCAAGATTATACCGCCACACGGCGTTGGAGTTGGCGAAGCCTGACAACAACACTTCATTCATTTACTTCAGCGGGTGTTTTTACCCCTCATAAACCCGTGGATGTTCGTGTCAGGCACACTCAGGGCACCTTATTGTCAACGCTGTTTGATGCAATAGTATTCAAGTGCAACCGAAAAGCTGCAGCGTGGGATATTGATGCCCAGGGAATCACCAACCTGCTGTGGGCCATGGCCAAACTGGTCGACAGTGGGCAGGAGCGAACACCAGGCCTCATCAAGGCTATGGCCGCGTTGTTGCCCCATGTGAACGCACAAAAAGATCAATTTAATGCTCAGGGGATCACCAACCTGCTGTGGGCCATGGCGAAACTGGTGGTCAACGGGCAGAAGCGGACTCCGGGGATCAATGAAGCCGTGGCTGCGCTGTTGCCACATGTGAACCTACAGAAAGCGAACTTTAAACCATGGGGAATCGCCAGCCTGCTGTGGGCCATAACCAAACTGGTTGAACACGGACAGGAGCGAACACCAGAACTCAACAAAGCCCTGGCTGCGTTGTTGCCCCAGGTAAACGCACAGAAAACTGACTTTAAACCACGGGAAATTGCCAACCTGCTGTGGGCCATGGCGAAACTGTTGGACAACGGGCTGGAGCAGACACCAGAGCTTAAAGCAGCTGTGGCCGCACTGTTGCCCTGTGTGAACGCACAGAAAGGCCTATTTAATGCGCAGGATATCACCAACCTTGTCTGGGCCATGGCGAAACTGCTGGACCACGGGCTGGAGCAGACAACAGATCTCAGCGAGGCCGTAACCGTGCTATTGCTGAACGCACTAAAAACCAACTTTAAACCACAGGGTATCGTCAACCTGCTGTGGGCCATGGCAAAACTGGTGGACACCGGGCTAAAGCAGACCACCGATCTCAGCGAGACCATCGCCGTGCTATTGCCCCACGTGAACGCACAGAAGGACCAATTTAATTCTCAGGGTATCGCCAACCTGCTGTGGGCCATGGCAAAACTGGTGGACAACAGGCTGGATCAGACAGCAGAACTCAAAGAGGCCGTGGCCGCGTTGCTGCTTCGCGTGAACGCACAGAAAGAACCATTTATTCCTCAGCAAATCGCCAGCCTGCTATGGGCCATCGCGAAACTGGTGGAAAACAGGCAGGAGTGGACACCAGAACTCAACGAGGCTGTGGCCACGCTGTTGCCCCATGTGAACGGACAAAAAGACCAGTTTATGGCCCAGTATATCACCAACCTGATGTGGGCCATGGCAAAACTGGTGGACAACGGGCTGGAGCAGACAGCAGAACTCAAAGAGGGCGTGGCCGCGCTATTGCCCAACGTGAAGGCACAGAAAGCTGATTTTGAACCACAGGGTCTCGCCAACCTGCTGTGGGCCACGGCAAAACTGGTGGACCACGGGCAGGAAAGGACGCCAGAGCTCAACGGCGCTCTGGCCGCGCTGTTGCCTCACGTGATGGCACAAAAAGCTCAATTTAAACCAAAGGAAATCGCCAACCTGCTGTGGGCCATGGCGAAACTGGTGGACAACAAACAGGAGCGAACAACAGCACTCGAAAGGACCGTGGCCGCGCTGTTACCTTATGTGAACGCTCAGAAAAGCCAATTTAATGCACAGGATATTGCCAACCTGCTGTGGTCCATGGCAAAACTGGTGGACAACGGACAGGACCGGACACCAGAGCTCACCCAGGCCGTGGCGGCACTGTTGATTCACGTGAACCCACAGGAAAAACAATTTATTCCCAAGCATATCGCCAGCCTGCTGTGGGCCATGGCGAAACTGGTGGACAACGGGCTGGAGCAAACATCACGGCTCTACGAGGCTGTGGCCGTGCTGTTGCCCATGGTAAACGCACAGAAAGACCAATTAACTCCCCAGCATATCACCAACCTGCTGTGGGCCATCGCGAAACTGGTGGACAACGGGCTGGAGCGAACACCGGAGTTTAACCAGGCTGTGGCCGTGCTGTTGCCTCATGTGAAGGCGCAGAAAGACCAATTTAATGCTCAGGGTATTACCAACCTGCTCTGGGCCATGGCGAAACTGGTGGACACCAGACAGGACCAGACACCAGAGTTCAACGAGGTCGTGGCTGCGCTGTTGCCCCACGTGAACGCACTGAAGGACCAATTTAATCCTCAGGGTATCGCCAACCTGCTGTGGGCCGTGGCCAAACTGGGTGAACTCATTGAGCTGAAAGAGTTTACCACCACGTGCGAATCGCTTGTCTACCAAATTCGTGAAACTCCCCGGCTCTCTCAGCAAACCCTATTGATGTCTCTCTGGGGCGTCATGGTATGCTGCGCCAGGTTGTCTCTCGCCACTGCCAATAAAAATAATGATGTGCTTGAAAAACTCATGGATGACCTGTTTACTCGCCTGGGAAATACATCCCCCGACAATGAAGAGGATCAATCCATCATGGCCATGGCCGCAAGTTGGCTTGGCAGGACGTGTCCGGTCATCCCCCATTACCAGACAACCATTTCAATACCGCAATCCAATTTCCGTGATCAACTCCAATCATGCATTCCCTCTTTAAAGATTGAAGAAGAAAAGTGTCTGAACTTGTTGCCTCCGGTTGACCTGCTACTGCCAGATCACAACATGGTGATTGAAATTCAGGGACCATCTCATTACGCAAGTGCTGATTTCAAAACCAGGAATGGTTCGACTCTGCTGAAAATCGCTCTGCTGAAAAAATCAGGATTTGAAGTCATTGAAATCCCGGCCAACATGCTTCGGAATCAGGATTCAATGAAATTATATATTGACCGGATAAAGGCCAGGGCAGGCATCGGGCCACAGGGTCATTCTGTATCATGATTTGGCAATAACGAATGGGTGGCATCAGGAGTAGATGAGTATCCCCAACCGTGTGGTTTTATCGATATTTCAGCAAAATGAACTTCTGAACAGAACAGCAGTCTGCTTTTTATATTTTCATGAATTAATGAAATATAACTATGCATAGAAGCTCTGCTGGTATCGGTGGTCAATACGCAGGATCCGGTAATAATTACCACCAACCGGATGACCGTGCCGCTTATTCAAGGCGTGGACAATTTAGACATGCCACCGTCAGAAAGAGGGATAACATCCCCCGCACGACTCCGGGACGTAATGAATTTTACCACTCTTCTGCCCCATATTTTGCCCAAAACCTGCCGTGCCGTTCAGTAAACCCTGCTCAAGATTTCAATGCCCTCGTCAAACAGGAAGTAGTGGATGATCTGATGAGTAAATCTGATCGTCTCGGCCATCGCTATGATGGGAAAAATCACAGTCAATATGCCAATTCAATTAAAAGATACACGTTAACTTCTCAAAGCCCCTTAACCCGAGCGGAACAAAGCCAGCTGATGCTTTTTTTGCAAAATTATACAGCCACACGGCGTTGGAGTTGGCGAAGCCTGACAACAACACTTCATTCATTTACTTCAGCGGGTGTTTTTACCCCTCATAAACCCGTGGATGAGCGTGTCAGGCAAACTCAGGTTGCCTTATTGTCAACGCTACTTGATGCAATAATATTCAAGTGCAACCAAAAACCTCAAGCCTGGGACATTGATGCCTGGGGAATCGCCAACCAGCTGTGGGCCATGGCGAAACTGGTAGACAGCGGGCAGGAGCGAACACCAGAGCTCAACGAGGCTTTGGCCGCGCTGTTGCCCCATGTGAATGCACAAAAAGATCAATTTAATGCTCAGGGGATCGCCAACCTGCTGTGGGCCATGGCGAAACTGGCGGTCAACGGGCAGGAGCGGACTCCAGGGCTCAATGAGGCCGTGGCCGTGCTGTTGCCACATGTGAACATACAGAAAGCGAATTTTAAACCACAGGGAATCGCCAACCTGCTGTGGGCCATAACAAAGCTGGTTGAACACGGGCTGGAGCGAACACCAGAGCTCAACAAGGCCGTGGCCGCGTTGTTGCCCCAGGTATACGCACAGACAACTGACTTTAAACCAAGGGAAATTGCCAACCTGCTGTGGGCCATGGCGAAACTGGTGGACAACGGGCTGGAGCAGACACCAGAGCTTAAAGAAGCTGTAGCCGCGCTGTTGCCCTGCGTGAACGCACAGAAAGGCCTATTTAATGCGCAGGATATCGCCAACCTTCTTTGGGCCATGGCAAAACTGGTGGACCACAGGCAGGAGCAAACACCAGGGCTCAAAGAGGCTCTGGTTGCATTGTTGCCCCACGTGAACGTACAGAAAGCTCAACTTAACCCCCAGGGAATCGCCAACCTGCTATGGGCCATGGCGAAACTGGTGGATAACGGACTGGAACAGACAACAGATCTCAGCGAGGCCGTAGCCGTGCTATTGCCCCACGTGAACGCACAGAAAGCTAACTTTAAACCACAGGGTATCGCCAACCTGCTATGGGCCATGGCAAAACTGGTGGACAACGGGCTGGATCAGACAGCAGAACTCAAAGAGGCCGTGGTCGCGTTGCTGCTTGGCGTGAATGCACAGAAAGAACAATTTATTCCTCAGCAAATCGCCAGCCTGCTGTGGGCGATCGCGAAACTGGTGGACAACAGGCAGGAATGGACACCAGAGTTCAACGAGGCTGTGGCCGCGCTGTTGCCTCATGTGAACGGACAAAAAGACCAGTTTATTGCCCAGCATATCACCAACCTGATGTGGGCCATGGCAAAACTGGTGGACAACGGGCTGGAGCAGACAGCAGAACTCAAAGAGGGCGTGGCCGCGCTATTGCCCATCATGAAGGCACAGAAAGCTGATTTTGAACCACAGGGTATCGCCAACCTGCTGTGGGCCACGGCAAAACTGGTGGACCACGGGCAGGACAGGACTCCAGAACTCAACGGGGCTCTGGCCGCGCTGTTGCCTCACGTGACTGCACAGAAAGCTGAATTTAAACCAAAGGAAATCG
>NZ_JBLYNS010000189.1:0-7303 GCF_049310205.1 Endozoicomonas sp. ALC013
TTCCGACTTTTTAGACCAATTTGCTGCCACCGCAGTAGGGTAGTCTATTCTCGGACAGGCTCCTAGGGAAATCTTCATAATGGCAACATCCACCCGGCCCTCTCCCTGCGCTTGATGAGGGGGCTGGCGGTTGGCTTCTCATACCCACCTGGCACCGCCTGTCCGTATCATTTTTGCAGTAAGGGTGAATCCTACTGGTATGCCCGTGCTTCAACCAGCAAATGCCCCTGAAAGCCATACAAGTGCTTTTTCCTGGCAGCGCAGTAACCATAGTCTGCTTCTCCATTGAAGACTCTACTCTTGGGAGCCCTTGTACGAACAACTACGTCGATGGTGATAACTTCACTATCTGAGAGCCTGGCATAATATTTTGCTAAAAGGACAACGGCCGGTAGACAAAAGTTTTCAAGTCCTTGGGCAGCGGCAAGAAAAAGTGAACTTCATCAATCAGTTGTGATCCTTATACATTACTCACAGCCATAAAATGATGATATGAACGTAACATCACCGGGCAATCTCCCTGCACACAATATTGGTACGAGTGTAAATGAAACGACGCAATGTCCGGGTACTGACGCTAACGGCCCAGTGCCAGAAAATCTTATACGCCGCGATTCATTGTCCATTGATGCACTGTTCCCACATAACGTTAAACTTTTATCGGAATTCTCAGTCATTAAAGTCCGGGAGACCGACCCAACCGAAATGATCCGGTTGATGAGGGAGGGTAATGTTTCCGATAACCTCTGTTATAAAATTAATGGCGACCTGTTTCCCACTCTCAGCCGGTCCCAGCGCAGCAGGATTCAGGCTGTTCCGAAACACCTGTACGTGCTCTTCAGTGTTGATTTTGAGGATTTCAGCCAACTGCCTGAGTTACCGCAAAACTTCTTCGTGGGGCGGACCCTCTTCCTTAAGGCTTGCTCCAGCCTCAGGGCTCTGCCTGAAAACCTTACCGTAGGACTGAGTGCTGAGCTTAACGAATGCCATAGCCTGGAAACTTTACCGACAAATTTCTTTGTGGGGGAAAATCTTCTGCTCAACGGTTGCACCGGACTTAAATATTTGCCCGATGACCTGATTGTCAGGCGCAGCCTGTTTCTTAACGATTGTTACAATCTGCAAAAACTGCCGGAAAATCTCTCGGTACTGGCGACCCTTAGCCTTATTAACTGCAACACTCTCAGGGAACTGCCCAATGGTATGAACATACCGGAAAATCTATACCTCAAGGGTTGTACCAATCTGGAGTGGCTGCCACAAACCCTCAAGGTAGGCCGAAACCTTATCCTTGAAGGTTGCACTGAACTGAGAATAGCGTCAGATACTCGACTGGAAATAGGTGGCGACCTCATCCTGAAAGATTGCACCAACCTGAGCGAACTGCCTGCCAGGATCAAGCTCGGTGGCGATCTTGATCTCTCTGGCTGCGTTAGCCTGACCGCCCTGCCTCACTGGATTACAGAACTGGGCTGGAGGACGGACGGTCAGGATTTGCGTCTACGCAAGGTTTATCTGGAAAATACCGGGTTGTCGGCAGCGCAAATCGCCCGCCTTCAACATGAACAACCAGAAGGCATGCAATTTTATGTATCTGACCCGGAGGGGGTGCCAGAGCACACATTTGATACGTTTGAAGAGGCTTTTATATTTTGGGAGAATCTTGCACAGCCTGGCACATCCCCCCCAACACTGGATTTGCGGCCTGATCAGATGCAAAGCCTGATTTATTATCTGCAACGCCTGACCGGTACTGCGGATTACCAGAACCTCATAACACGACCAATTCTGGCCCAGCGGGTGTTAGGGGTCATATCGCTGCTCAGCAGTAATCAAGAGATTCAGGAAAACGCCCTGATGCGCATACACCATGCCACCAGCACTTGTGACGACCGGGTTATTCTGGCTCTGGATGACCTGGAAACACTGGAGCTGACCAGATCAGCAGAAACCATGGCTATGCAGCAGCACAGCGACCCCGAAGAATTGCGCGCCCTGGGTCGGCAAATGATGATTCTGGATGCGGTGAAAGAGATTGCCAGACGTCATATAAACACCATGAATTTCGTCAGTCCGATTGAAGTAGAGCTGGCTTATCAGATTGGTTTGCGCAAGCGCTTTAACCTGCCGGGCGCAACTCGGGACATGCTGTTCAGAGCCTGTAGCCGGGTTTACCCGTGGCATATTAACCAGGCCGCCATGGATATCGAACGACACTGTACTGAAGATGCCCTGGAAGACTTCCTGAGAACATGGGGACCCTGGCAAAAATACCTGCGCAACCTGGCCATTCCAGCTTTTGAGCAGCTCCAGCCCAGAATGGTTGCGCGGATCAGGGAATGTCCGTTCTGCCTGGACAAAACAGACCACATGGTTGTCTTTGATAACGATCACTATGATTACCACAGCCTGCGCCGGGCTTTCCTGGAAAACAGCAAGGATCCATTTTTCAAAAAGCCGCTGGACTGGTCAATTGTCTACCGGCTGACGGAAAAATCACGGGATGCCAGTTAGAACCACGTTCCTGAATATCTGATCAGCCTTTGATAACAGGTTTCACTGAAATATTGAATGTTTTGTGTTAGGAAGGAACTTTTATAAGAAAGAGTAGTCTTAAGCTGTAATTCAACAATTCAACAATCCAGTAATTCAATGGATTTCTTTAGTAGCTTACCTTTATCCGATCTTGCTTTTGACGAACTTTGTTCCGACTCATTAGATTTAATAGAACAAACATATCGATTTGATGCCAGCGAACAATCCCCGACATATCAAGGAATGTCTGTACAGACGCTGGATACTTCTTTTCCTGTTTACCATAACCATTCAGATATAGCCAAAAATAACGCTGATCCTGTTAATTCATTGATTAAACATAACATTAAACCTCTAACACTTTTAGAGACAGCAGACTGTTTTTGCACTGGTATTCCTGAAATACCACAATCAGTTCTTGATGAATATGTACCCTGGAAACCTGATAAACCCGATGAACCATCATCAAGACCAAAAATTCCTCTTATTCAGCAGATATGCTTATCAGGGAGTGATCCTGAAATTAGGGAGCCAACACCAGCGAGCCATTCGAATCCAGATTATCCATTAACTAATCTTCCTGACTTACTCTCTAAACCACAATATTTACGATCATATACTGTAGTTAGCCCGCTAAACCTGAACCAAACTACAAGTGATAACCAAACGACCCAGGCAACAGAAATTGTTGATGATCACTCTTCAATGATTGAGCGCCAAAGGCAGAGCAAAAGGGAGCGCCATAGGGAGAGCATGAGAAAGCTTCGCAAAGATCCCGCTTACGCCGAGCGCGAAAGGGAGCGCAACAGGGAGCACCAAAGGAAGCGCTACCAGAATGATCCTGATTTCGCCGAGCGCAAAAGGACAAGCCAAAGGGCGCGCCAAAAAGAGCACTACCAGAATGATCCCGATTTCGCCAGGCCCGTCAGGAAACGCAGCGCTGAGTACAATGAGTACAAAAGGAAGCTTGGCAAAGATACAGCTGTTCAAAATGGCTGCGAAGTTCATGTTTAGAAGGTGGAATTGCTATTACGTTATTGAGCGAAAACACGCCCGGCAGGGCCGGGAGTGCGGGGAGTGTCAGTTGCTCAGATCAATCTGGTACACCGCAAAACCTGTTTCATCCTGCCCCTGCTTTTGCAAGGGATAAGCTGCCCGTTTTGCAATGAAACTTTCTGCGCTTTTGGAGTTACCGGTTTCAAAGGTAATGTTCAGTTTTTTGTCTGACCTGATGGGTGCCAGACGCCAGTTGTTGTCAGCACCTGGTATCACCTGACCGTTCTTTTTGGTCTGAGCCGTAATATACGCAGAAAGAACCGTACGGTTTTCATCAGGAGAAGCAAACGCGACAAACTTATCCCCCGTTCCGGCAAAGTTACCACCGCCATAAGCGCGATAGTTATTGGTAGCAATAATAAATGCCTGGTCCGCTTTCACCGGCTTACCCTGGTAAGTCAGGTTGATGATACGGTGAGAGTCGTTTACCTGAATACCGTTTGCATCAAAACGGGCGGGCTGGGTCACATCAATCTGATAATCAACCCCATCCATCACGTCAAAGTTGTAGGTCTGGAAACCATCCCAGTTCAGCAGCGGTTGTGGCTCGGTACTTTCAGGATTGATCTGATTGAACTGACCTGCGGAGCGCTCCAGCCAGTTTTTCACCTCTTTTCCGGTGACTTTCAGAGCAACCAGTGTATTGGGATAGAGGTACAGGTCGGCAGCATTACGGAAGGTCAGGGTGCCTGCTTCCACCTCGGTGTAGCCAGCCGGATCATTTTTACGACCACCGGCTTTGAAAGGGGCAGCAGCGGAGATAACAGGAATACCTTCCAGATCAGGATCGCCCTGGATAAAGCGCTCAACGTAATCTATCTGCGCATTGTTCACGATCTGCACGGTGGGGTCGTCCTGCACCAGTGCCAGATAGCTGTACATCTGATCAGAAGCCTTGCCAATAGGCTGGTTAACAAATTCCAGGGTGCCCAGGTGCTCTTTTTTGATGATGTTAACTATGTCCCTGTAAGACTTAGCCTTGGAGGTATTGGTCCTGGTATTAAAAATAGCGCGTGTGGTTGCCCTGGCATCAACCACTTCCCATTTGCCACTGCGGTTGTCCAGTTTCAAATCAACCAGCCCCAGATGGCTGCCCCAGCGACCTGGCATAACCGCGGGTACGCCGTTGATCGTCCCTTTTTCCACATCTACGCCGGGGATCTCAGCATAAGCCTCTGCCGGAAAAACGGCGTGGGAGTGGCCAAACATGAGGGCATCAATGCCTTCTACCTGAGAAAGGTAGTAGGTGGAGTTTTCCGCCATGGCTTTGTAGGGCTCGCTGCTCATGCCGGAGTGTGGAATGGCAATGATAATATCAGCACCTTCGGCTTTCATTTGTGGAACGAACTTTTTTGCAGACTCAACAATGTCGAAAGCGACCACTTTTCCTTCGAGATGTTTACGGTCCCACTGCATGATCTGTGGTGGTACAAAACCGATGTAGCCAACCTTAACGGTCTGCAGCTTGCCATCGGAATCCTTAAACTGCTGGCTCTTGATGAGATAAGGCTGGTAGAGGTTTTTGCCGGTTTTGGCATCCACCACGTTAGCGCTTATATAGGGGAAGCGGGCATCATTAATGGCTTCATTCAGAAAGTCCAGACCGTAATTGAACTCGTGGTTACCAATATTGCCTACGTCATAGTCGAGCAGGTTCATGGCTTTGTAGACCGGGTGCATATCCCCTTGCTCAAGGCCTTTGTCGGCCATGTAATCGCCCATTGGCGAGCCCTGCAACAGATCGCCATTGTCTACCAGAACACTGTTTTCAACTTCGGCACGGGCCTGTTTGACCAGTGTTGCGACACGGGCAAGTCCAAACTGTTCGGTGGGCTTGCCCTTGTAATAATCAAAATCCATGACATTGGCGTGAAGGTCGGTTGTTTCAACAACCCGGAGGTCAATCGTAGCAGCGGAGGTCAGACCACTGACAGAAACCAGGGCAGCAAAGACAGTCATGGAAACAGGGGAACGTCGAAAGTACATGCAAAACCTTTCATTCAATGATTGCTGAGTAAGACGGTGAACTGTCGTATCACCAAATTACAAAAAACGTATAGTACAGCAGCTTTACTTTGAGTATCTATCAGGATTTGCAGGTTTTTCCCGATCAGAGGATGTTGCAGAAAGAGCCCTGGAATCAAACATTTCATCCAGCTTAAACCTGTTAGAAATTTGTACTAAGGAACTGTCATTTAATAACTTCGACATTTCAGTAAGCTCTGCCCGCTTCCCGAAAAAGGCAGGCCGCTTGTGCTTTTGCAGCCAGCAGCCAGCGAGCTTAACAACCCTTCATTAAACCGAAGTCTGAACAAACTCCTCCACTTCGGTTTGCAGCCGCGCCGCTATTTCCGCCTCTCGTTGCCCGGCAGGTACTGCCTTGCCATCCAGTGACCCCAAACTACCCAGCGCCACCTGGACAATGATCTCTTCTTGCAGGTCACTATCCAGATTCTGGTTGATAAAATACTGTGGCAACTGCTCGGCGACTTCCGCCTTAATGGTTTTATAAGCACTGAGCATATCGGTTATTGTGCCCTGGTCGTACTGGTGCTGCTGGAACACTGGCGGCTGTGCGCACTCTGCTGCCTCCTGGCAGGATCGCTGACTGGCATTGTCCCGGGTTGGCAGCAGATCAACAATTTGTGCCACCAGTTGTTGCGCCTCGTCGTATTGCCTGGTCACCTCGCCAGCACTGACCATCGACATCAGCTTCAAGCGGTTCATGGCCTCTTCCTGAACCCCCATCTTGCTGTCGTACAGGATGGTGAAGCGCTGCCAGGCACTCTGACTGTCTCTGGGAGCCGGATCATCCCACTGGGGTTCCAGTCCAAAACAGTCGGGCATCGTCGTCAGTGACTGGATGGCCTGCTGCTGTTGCTGGTCCGACAGCGCGAAGAAGGATGCCCGGGCCGAATCATAATCACCGGCTTCCAGCTGGTTGAGGCAGGTATCACCCGCCCGAACTACCCCTGAGCTGGTGACCGGGGTCAGCCGTTGTTCCAGTCGTTGGAACAGCTGATCGCGACGGCTACTGTAGTTGCCACTGCTGGTGCCCATCCAGTTTGGCAGCTGGCTGAACACCCCCCTCGAATACTGGGTATACACAGCCCCTCTTTGCAGTTCCTGAAACTGGCTGGCCCTGTCAACAATGGCATCTCGCAGTGCGGCACTGAGCAACGGGCTGGAGTTAGCCGACGCAGGTGCCGTGGTCAATTGTTCCAGTTGGCGGTCTGCCATGGCGTTCAGCATGCACTGGCCAAGATCTCTGGCCGGGCCTGACTGACTCGGTTTGGTTTGCTCCGCGCCAAAGAAGATGGCATCACCATCGGTGCCCCGGACCCGTCCGTCGCTGTCGAAAATATCAGCGGCGCGTTCATGTTCAACCCCCAGTCTGGGCGAGAACAACACTTCGTGCAGAAACTCCTCGGTGCAGTTGGTCGGTTGCGCCTCATTGCTTACCAAAGCGATGGCCATATTCAGCAGATCATCGGCCTGCCAGCCAACATCCGGTTGTATTTTCTGCTGGTTGAGCTGCTGCAGAAAAGCCGACACTTCGCTACGCAGTTGCCGGGCAACCCGCATGCTGCCTATGAGCAGCTGCATGCCCGGTAAGCAGTCAAAGGGCTGTGCCTCCGTATCAGTCAGGGGCATCTCACCATGAGCCAGTGTCGTATGGACAGGTCCGATGGGACGATCCGCTGCCCGGGAT
>NZ_JBLYNS010000190.1:0-7295 GCF_049310205.1 Endozoicomonas sp. ALC013
AGAACACACCCTGGGCCAGCCAGCCACAGGCATTATCCAACCCGGCCTGTTGCGCCATGATGTCTGCCAGACGACGATGAGTTTCTATCGGTTCCTGAAGCCATCGCCTGACCACATCGAGTGCCTTCTGCTCCGTTTCCGATAGCGGGATACCGGCCTTTTCAATGCATAAATATCCCCACCAGATACACTCAACGGCCAGCAGACTGTGGCTCAGAAAGATGACCAGTTCCTGATGCATTGTTTCCCCGGCCAGACGATTGATAAACGCCACCGGTGTCAGGGAAGGATCTACCCATTTCTGAAAAGCACGATCCTGTTCATAGCGCTGTAGAATGTCTGTGGCCAGGGGTTGAGGGATTTTTTTCAGGCTCGGTTTGGTCACTAACATAGTCAATTAATTTTCACAATGGCACCGGAAAGATCGACCATCGCCCCGGCTTTTACAGCGGTCATACCGTTGCCCTTGATATTAACCAGCGTGCCCTTAAGCTCAGCATTGACAACACCTTCCACCGCTGCGCTGACCCCGCCCTTCACCGTTGCTGAAACTTTGCCGTCTATGTTCACCTGTACCCCCGAGATCTCTACCCCCGATGGTGACAGGGTGACCGTGCTGGGACCACATTTGATCTGCACCGAACTGCCAGACAGGCTGATACTGCTGGCCCCGACACTGAGCTTGATGGCGGTTTTGCCTGTGGCACTGATATTGCCGGCATCCATATCAAGACTGCCGGTGGCGCTTTCTGAGATACTTCCCTTGCTGGTGATATTCACATCGCCGGTACTTCGGGTATCCGTTGCACCCCGAACCTCAAGGCTGTAGCTACCATCCGTTTTCTGCTGGTAATTACCGGCAGTATCCAGCATGCAGTCTGCCCGGGTCCGGGTGGTGATATTCCCGGTGACTTCCGTGAGTTGCTCGCCCTCTATCTTATGGCTGTCGTTTTCCTTGACGGTTCTTTCCGATGTTTTCTCCACAAGTGTCGTATCTTTACCTTTGATCACACGGCTATTGTCGTTTTTGATCAGGATGGAACGATCTTTTTCCGCCTGAACATACATCAGTTCTTCACCCTTGTGGCAATTGAAGCGCAACTCACTGAAATTATCGGCTCCCCCTTTTGGCAATGATTTGAGTTTTATCCCCTGTTCCATACCGGATTTGTAGGGCTGACGTCGCTGACCATTATAAACTGTGCCCACAACCACAGGCCGGTCCGGATCATGATCCAGAAAACTTACCAGCACCTCATCACCCACCCTGGGGGTAAACTGGCAACCAAAACCATCCCCGGCCAGAACCTGGGCAACCCTTATCCAGCAGGAGCTATTCTGATTGGCCTGCCCCTCCCGGTCCCAGTGGAACTGGACTTTTATCCGGTGAAACTCATCCAGGTAGACTTCATCCTTTTCAGGCCCAACGACAGTGGCACTGTGCAGTCCGGGCATAGGCGGCTTTGTTACAGCCTGCCTGGTTTGCCAGGGGGTTTTCAGGGGAATACAGGAAAAACCGTTGCTGTACTCCAAACTGCGCCCGTCTTCTGCCGTCACCATGACATGATTGACCAGCCTGAGCAGGTAGTGTTGCTGTTCCTGACTGTCCGGGTGATGTTTCAGGGCAAAGGTTGTCCCTGCCGCAAACCCGGTCAGGGTACTTTCTCCCTCCACTTCACTGAGCCGGGTATCCAGCGCCTCCTGACGTTTCTCCACCACTGCCCCGCCCTGTTCCCGGCTGGCAAAAGCGCCGGGGTAAAAATACTGCTGCAACCGTCGGCGATGGGGCATGCTTTGCTGGCTTTTGACTTCATCAGTCAATATTGGCCACCCCGTGGTCATATTGTAATCTGCTGACTGTACCGAGCCCGCCACCATCCAATAACCGTGGACCCAGCGGGTAATGGCCCGCTCCAGCCGGGTACTGTCCACAAAATATTCAATATCACTCTCCCCGCAGTCACTGAACACCCGGTTCGTTTCTCCGACAACCAGCTGATGTCGGCCATTATCCTGCCTGAAATAATAGAACCAGCCCCGCGCAGCGATCAGCCGACAGATAAAATCCCAGTCACTTTCATTGAACTGAACACAGTACTCAAGGCGACTGTCGTTATTGGTTTTCAACTGAAGATCCGATTGAAAATCATGTTCACGACAGATCGCAGTAATAATGTCAGCGGTCTTCTGTTGTTGAAAAATACGACAATTGGTCCGCTGCTGGAGAAACCAGCACCAGGGGGAAACCAGCAATTCATAGTGAAGGTAGCCCCGACTGGCCATCAGGGCTACCTGGCGAACCTGGACACAATACCCATGAAAATACCTCTGCCGGACACGGTCTGAACCTCTGCCGGGCTGATAGCAGAACGTGATTTGCTGCCCCAGCAACCCAGTTTCTGACAGTTTCCTGGCCAGAATCACCGCGCGGTGCTGAAAAAGGTCATCCAGCTGTTCGCTGCTGTGCAGCTCTGAGACAATCCACTCATCTCCCTGTTCCGAGCGGGCAGTCAAAGGCCGGGCATGTATCTCAAGGTCTTTCATTGGCTAACTGTCCGAAAGATTCAAGCATAAGCAAGCTGCCCGGTCTTGATATCCCTTTTAATAACGTCAAAAGCAATGCATTCCCCGGTCTGCAGAGTCTTTTTCAGTCCGGCATAATCCTTTGCCGCCCGCAAAAGAGCCGTCATATCCTCTGCCACAACCTGTTTCTTACGCTCTCCCCGGACTGTTTTACTCTGCAATACCGTCCCGTCATCCTTGGTTATCTGTTCAGTGGCGTATTGAAAATATTTCGACTGGGCATTGCCGACAAACCCCTCAACGGCATTGATCTCATTGATCCCCATAACATCCCCGTAACCATTAAAACCGGGCACCCGTGCTGCCCGTTTCTGTACCGCATCGGCCTCCAGGTCAAGATTACTGACCAGGGCTACCATACGACCACGACAGTCCATATAGACCTGACTCAACTCGGCATCTGAAGCCCTGTCATTCAGAAATTGAGCAAAGGTGATCAGCCGCCGGGTATGCACAGAACCGGGGTTGTAGTGCTTCATGGTTTTTGCCAGTTTCATCAGGGCCGGCATGGCAATGGCGTCATACCCCACCAGCAGAAGGCCTCTGGGAGAAATGATGCAGCTGGCGCTGATACTGGAACCTACCCCCAGCGTGGCCCCGGCTGAGGTGTCAAAGCTGACTTCATCGATGGACGCCTTTGCTGCCAGTTTTGCGGCTATGCCGACCCCGAATGACATCGACTCCCTGGCCTGCAGGGTAAAGATATTCACCCCCCTGCCGGGGTGTTGCAAAGCTACTTTCTGCTCAGAACCAAACTCAAAGCCGGCAAACAGTTTGCCCCCGATATCCATCCCTACCCCCTGGCCATTGACGAAGCACTGCAGGTTGCCCGCGGCAATACCACCGGCAAACAGGTCGCCACCCAGTTCCACTTCCGCCATCTGGCCAACGGTCACACTGCCCTGTCCATTCATCACGACAGCGAGGGAAACCTCCCCTTCAAGATCGGCTTTAAGTCCATGAAATCCCCGGGTAGCTGACGTAGAATTTTCGATCAGGTCAGTCTCCACAGCCGATTCCTGATAATTGTTCACCACTCCTGCGGTTGTCCCTGCACTGCCCCCGGCCCTGGCGTGAACTTCAGCACTGCCACTGGCGTGGACTTTTACCATGTCCAACTCACCACCCAGCAGACGACGAAGGTATTCTCCTTTGACCTTACAGGAGTAGGTCAGTTCATAATCAATATCTGCCCGCAGACTGGCCTCAGCGCCAATGCCTGCTGCCGCACTGGCCCTCAGCTCATCCATTCGGGCTGCGCCAGACGCATGACCGGAGGCCTGACCACTGGCTTGCAGGTTACCTTTCAGGGATTGTTTCAACCGGCCCTGCTGCCACTCCTTTTCAACAGACAAATCAGCACTGCCAGCGGCCGATACCGATGCCTCACTTTGTGCACTGCCCTCGGCCAGCCCGATAATCCCCTTGCCAAAGCCGGTGGTGGTGCTCCCGGCACTGCGTGCTACCGAGGTGCTGCCCTGGTACATCCCCACCGTGTTGGAGTTCCATTCATACCAGGTGGTCCAGTCCGTATCCACCTCCGTCATATACTGGTCATGGACCCTTGCGGCACTGGCCGCCAGCAGCTCGTAGCGGAGCCGGGAAACCGCCAGTTCCGCCAATGTCCAGGAGTGGTCGGTTTTGTCTTTTTTGATAATGTCCAGAAGATCAATTTTATTGGTGATAATCCGGGTTGCCAGGGTATTGCGGATCATGCGCTTGACCCTGGTCTGTTCCACGGGCGATGGCTGGTAAGCGGCCAGATGTTCAGGAAAATTTCGACTGGCACAACCCACCAGGATTTTCCATTTGGGGTGCGCCAGTATTTTTCTGGGGTCCGTGGTCTGGAGTTCACCTTCCAATGTCGTATAAACAGTATCAACCGCTTCCTGAAAGTGTTCGACACGGGTAGCTTTCTGATAGCCAAACAGCTTTTTCTCGCCCATCTCCCGGGTCCAGCCGTCAACCAGCTGCTCAAAGAGTGAATCATTGATATTAATCAGCTTTCTGGTGGGACCCAGTTCCAGCAATTCGGTGAATCTCATGGTGGCTGTACCTTACTCACGCCTAACCAATGGTATAAACAATCCGCTGGTTATCCAGCCCAACGGTAACTGAAGCAATGTGTTTACCCTCTGCCATAAAGGCCAGACATTCCGCCGCCAGCTGCGGCATCAGGTTCCTGTTGATCTGTTGCTCGATAGCCCGCGCACCGATCTGTGGATTGCTGTGCCATTGCACCAGCTGCTGAACCACGGCATCATCCACCCGCAGACTGGCACCATATCGGCTGGCCAGGTTGTGCTCTATCCTCCCCAGGGCCAGACGACAGATTCTGGTCAGATCACCTTCGTTCAGAGGCAGATAGGGAATAATGGTTACCCTGCCCAGAAAGGCCGGTTTGAAATAGCGCAGCAGTTCATCATTGATGGCCGCCAGAATGGTATCCCTATCCGGAATACCTTTACCCTGCCGCTGAAACTGAGCCACCAGGTCGCAGATTAACCCGTCAGCGGCATTGGCAGTCATAATGATAATGGTCTGGCAAAAATTCACTTCCCGCCCCTCACTGTCCGTCACACGGCCCTTATCAAAGACCTGGTAGAAAATATCGTGGACACCGGGATGAGCTTTTTCCATTTCATCCAGTAACAATACTGAATATGGACATCGTCGTACGGCTTCGGTCAGTACACCACCTTCACCATAGCCCACATAACCTGCCGGGGCTCCCAATAACATTGAGACTTTATGTTCCTCCTTGAACTCGGTCATATTCAGTACGGTCAGATTCTGTTCACCGCCGTAGAGCTGATCGGCCAGGGCCAGGGCTGTTTCTGTTTTTCCCACACCAGAAGGACCGCACATCAGGAAAACCCCCACCGGCTTGCGTGGATCTGATAATCCGGCCCGGCCAATACGGACACTTTGGCTGATCCCTGAAATGGCATCGTCCTGACCAACCACCCGCTGGCACAGGTTCTGTTCCAACAACATCAGTCGTTCAATTTCATCCCTGAGCATGTCGCCTGCGGGAATGCCAGTCCAACCGGATACCACTTCCGCCACGCTGTCGGCATCCACCCGGGCAAACACCAGCGGCCGATCCTTACGGCAGGCCTCAAGTTCCTGCTGTAACGCACTGAGTTTATTCAACTCTTCTGTTGCCACCGGCACCTCGTTGGTTAACAACTGCTGATCCACCCGGGCCGACAGGGGAAGTATTTTTGCCACTATCCCCTGTTCCTGCCGCCAGCGTTGTTCCAGCACCTCACCCTCGGTTTTTGCGGTTGCTATTTCCTCCTCCAGCAGGGCAATGCGTTCAGCCACCGCTGCCCCGATCACCCGGTCTCGTTGCAGCTCCCGGAGTTCACTGGTCAGGGCCTGCTGATGCTGGCGCAGGCGCTGCAATTCAGCGGGGGTGGTATGGCGGGAAAGACTCACCCGGGAGCAGGCAGTATCCAGCAGGCTGATGGCTTTATCGGGTAACTGTCGTTCAGGCAGGTAGCGGATCGACAGTTGCACAGCGGCCTGCACCGCGTCCTCATGAATACGCACCAGGTGATGTTTTTCCAGCAGTCGGGCCATCCCACGGGTCATCCGGATGGCACTGGTTTCGTCCGGCTCAAGTATTTTCACCGGCTGAAATCGGCGGGCCAGGGCCGCATCCTTGTCAAAATATTGTTTGTATTCCGACCAGGTGGTGGCCGCAATGGTTTTAAACTCCCCCCGCGCCAGGGCCGGTTTCAGCAGATTCGCCGCATCATTCTGACCGGCAGCACCACCGGCCCCCACCAGGGTATGGGCTTCATCAATAAAGACAACAATGGGATGATCGGACTGCTTGACTTCATTAATGACATCCTTAAGCCGGTTTTCAAACTCCCCTTTAATACTGGCACCAGCCTGAAGCAACCCCAGGTCAAGACTGAGAATTGTCACTCCCTGCATAGTTTCCGGCACATCACCCAGCACGACCTGCTGGGCCAGCCCTTCCACCACAGCGGTTTTACCGACGCCGGCATCGCCCACCAGGATCGGATTGTTCTGCCGGTGACGACAGAGAATATCAATGATCTGCCGTATTTCCCGGTCACGGCCAATAATGGTGGGGGACCTATTGCTTAATGAACCGGATTCTTCCAGAGCCACACGGGCGGCATCGGTCATATTGATGGTGTATTTATCCAGTGCTGACTGACTGCCAGGCGGTGCCCTTCCCTGTTTATCCGGCACTTCCGGTTGCCGGGCCAGGCTTTGCAGTTTTTCCCTGGAAATTTTCCCCAGCTCCCGGGTGAACTGGGTCTCTGTCAGGGTAAAACTATCTTTGGCCAATAGCGCCAGAATCAGGTGGTAAGAGGTCATGGTATTCTGCTGGAAATTCACCGACGCCAGCAGCCAGGTATCCTGAATCAGGCTCACCGTGGTTTGGGCCAGGGCCGGGGTGGCTTGATAGCCTGTGTTAAGTCGATCCAGCCGTTGCTCCAGATCATCCACGATCACTTCCCGGGCCAGCTGCTGGCTATGGATAATCCGATCCATATCACGGCCCGGTTCCCGGAACAGTTGCAGCAGCCAGTGATCCGGTTCAACCGTCTGATGCCCACGGTGAACACAGAGTCCGGCAGCCATTTCCAGAGCCTGGCGCAGCTCCGGTGATAAATGACCAACCAGGGTTTTCAGTTCCACCTGTTGCATAAATCGAACCCTTG
>NZ_JBLYNS010000191.1:0-7293 GCF_049310205.1 Endozoicomonas sp. ALC013
TATCGCCAACCTGCTGTGGGCCATGGCGAAACTGGTAGACAACAGGTACGAGCAGACACCAGGTCTTAACGAGGCCGTGGCCGTGCTGTTGCCCCAAGTGAACGCACAGAAAGCTAACTTTAAACCACAGGAAATCACCAACCTGCTGTGGACCATGGCGAAACTGGTGGACAAAGGGCTGGAGAAAACACCAAAGCTCAAAGACGCTGTGGCTGCGCTGTTGCCCCACGTAAATGCACAGAAAGACCAATTTATTCCCCAGCATATCACCAACCTGCTGTGGGCCATGGCAAAACTGGTGGACAACGGGTACGAACAGACACCGGTGTTCAAAGAAGCGGTGGCTGCGCTGTTGACCTGCGTGAACGGACAGAAAGACCAATTTAATGCCCAGTGTGTCACCAACCTGCTGTGGGCCATGGCAAAACTGGTGGATAACGGGCAGGAGCAGAAACCAGGGCTCAACGAGGCTGTGGTCGCGCTGTTGCCCCTCGTGAACGCACACAAAGACCAATTTAATACCCAGGGTATTGCCAACCTGCTGTGGGCCACGGCCAAACTGGGTGAACTCGTTGAGCTGAACGTGGCTACCTCTGCGTTCGAATCGCTTGTCTATCGAATCAGTAAGAACCTTCAGTTTTCTCAGGAAGAGATATCGATGTCTCTCTGGGGAGTCATGGTATGCTGTGCCAGATTGGCTCTAGACTCCAATGCCAATAAAAATAACGTGCTTGAAAAGCACATGGGTGACCTGTTGACTCGTCTGGAAAATACCTCGCCAGATAATGAAGAGGATCAATCCATCATGATCATGGCCGCACGTTGGCTTGGCAGAGCGTGTCCGGTCGTCCGCCATTACCAGAAAGCCATTTCAAAAACCCAGGCCGACTTCCGCGATCAACTCCAATCATGCATTCCATCTTTGAGGATTGAAGAAGAAAAGAGCCTGAACGCATTACCTCCGGTTGACCTGCTTCTGCCAGATCACAACATTGTGATTGAAGTTCAGGGACCGTCTCATTACGTAGGTGGTGATTTCAACACCAGGAATGGTTCGACTCTACTGAAAATCGCACTGCTGAAAAAATCAGGATTTGAGGTCATTGAAATCCCGGTTAACATGCTTTGGAATCAGGATTTAATGAAACCATGTATTGATCAAATAAAGACCAGGATAGGCATCCCCCCACAGGAGCATGGCTCTGTATCATTTAATAGAGGGTGGGCAGATGCTGCATACGTGGCTGGTGAAGAACATTTAGAAAAGCAAACCAACCCAGCAAAAAAGAAGAAAAAGAGAAGAAGAAAACAAACAGTCAGTAATCGCCCTCCTCCCATCATGACTCAAGTAAACTTTTCCGCAAAATGAACTTCTGAACAGAACAGCAGTCTGCTTTTTATATTTTCATGAATTAATGAAATATAATTATGGATAGAAGCTCTGCTGGTATCAGTGGTCAATACACAAGATCAGATAACGGTTACAACCAACCGAATGGCCGTGCCCCTTCTTCAAGGCGTGGGCGATACAGACATACCACAGTCAGACAGCGGGATAGTCACCCCCGCTCTACCCCGGGATGTAATAAATTTCACCATTCTTCTGAGACAAGCCCTTCTCAATATTTAATGCACCGTTCAGTAAACTCTGCTCAAGATTTTAATGCCCTCATCGAACCAGAAATAATGGCTGGTCTGGTGAGGAAATCAAAACGTTTCGGTCATCGCTATGATGGGAGAGATCACGGCCTGTATGCCAGTTCAGTTAAAAAATACACGTCAGCTGCCAAAAGACCGTTAAATCGAGCGGAACAAAGCCAGCTGATGCGTTTGCTGCAAAATTTCGCAGCAACGCGGAGCTGGAATTGGCGAAGCCTGACGACAACATTTCACTCATTGACTTCAGCAGGTGTTTTTACCCCTCATAAACCCGTGGATGAGCGTGTCAAGCGTACTCAAGCTGCCTTATTGTCAACGCTACTGGATGCAATAAGATTCAAGTGCAACAAAAAAGCTGAAGCATGGGATATTGATGCCCAGGGAATCGCCAACCTGCTGTGGGCCATGGCGAAACTGGTGGACAACGCGCAGGAGCGGACACCAGAGCTCAACGGGGCTGTGGTCGCCCTGTTGCCTCTCGTGATCGCACAACAAGCTAACTTTAAACCACAGGAAATCGCTAACCTGCTTTGGTCCATGGCAAAACTGGGTGAACTCCTTGAGCTGAACGTGGTTACCTATACGTTCGAATCGCTTGTCTATCGAATCAGTGAGAACCCTGAGTTTTCTCAGCAAGAGATACCGTTGTCTCTGTGGGGAGTCATGGTATGCTGTGCCAGGTTGTTTCTGGATTCCAATGCTAATCAAAGCAACGTGTTTGAAAAGCACATGGATGACCTATTCACTCGCCTGAAAAATACATCGCCAGACAATGAAGAGGAACAATCCATCATTACCCTGGCTGCCAGTTGGCTTGGCAGAGCCTGTCCGGTCGTTCGCCATTACCACACAAACAGTTCAAAAAACCAGGTCGACTTCCGCGATCAACTCCAATCATCTATTCCATCTTTGAGGATTGAAGAAGAAAAGAGTCTGAACTCATTACCTCCGGTTGACCTGCTACTGCCCGATCACAACATGGTGATTGAAGTTCAGGGCCCCTCTCATTACGTGGGTGGTGATTTCAAAACCAGGAATGGTTCAACTCTGCTGAAAATCGCACTGTTGCAAAAAGCAGGATTTGAGGTCATTGAAATACCGGCTAACCAGCTTTTGAAGAAAGATTTAATGAAACCCTATATTGATCAAATAAAGATCAGGGAAAGCATCGCGCCACAGGGTCATGACTCTGCATCACTTAAAAGAGGGTGGTCAGATGCTGCATACGTAACTGCCGAAGAACATTCAAATTAGCAAACCAACCCAGCAAAGAGGAAGAAAACAAGCAGCCAGTCATCGCCTTCCTCCCATCATGACTCAAGTAAACTTTTCCGCAAAATGAACTTCTGAACAGAACAGCAGTCTGCTTTTTATATTTTCATGAATCAATGAAATATAGTTATGGATAGAAGTTCTGCTGGTATCAGTGATCAATACACAAGATCAGATAACGGTTACAACCAACCGAATGGCCATGCCCCTTCTTCAAGGCGTGGGCGATACAGACATGCCACAGTCAGACAATGGAATCATCCCCCCTGCACTGCACCGGGTCGCAATGAATTTTACCATTCTTCTGGCACATGCTCTTCTCAACATCTACAGTGCCGTTCAGTCAACTCTGCTCAAGATTTTAATGCCCTCATCAAACCAGAAATAATGGATGATCTGGTAAGTCAATCGGATCGTTTCGGTCATCGCTATAATGGGAGAAATCACGGGCAATATGCCAGTTCAATTAAAAAATACACGTCAACTGTTCAAAGACCGTTAAATCGAGCTGAACAAAGCCAGCTGATGCGTTTGTTGCAAAATTTCACGGCAACGCGGAGCTGGAATTGGCGAAGCCTGACGACAACACTGCACTCATTGACTTCAGCGGGTGTTTTTACCTTACATAAACCCATGGATGAGCGAGTTAGACTTACTCAGGCTAACTTATTGTCAACGCTATTTGATGCAATAATATTTAACTGCAACCAAAAGCCTCCAGCCAGGGATATTGATGCCCTGGGAATCGCCAACCTGCTGTGGGCCATGGCAAAACTGGTGGACAACGGGCAGGAACGGACACCAGAGCTTAACGAGGCCGTTGTCGCTTTGTTACACCACGTGAACGCACAGAAAGCTCACTTTAAACCACAGGAAGTCACCAACCTGGTGTGGGCCATGGCAAAACTGCTGGACAACAAGCAGGAGCGTAAAGCAGAACTCAAAGAGGCTATGGCCGCCCTGTTGCCCCTCATCAAGGCACAGAAAAACCAGTTTAATGCCCAGGCCATTGCCAACCTGCTGTGGGCCATCGCGAAACTGGTGGGCAACGGGCTGGAGCGAACACCAGGGCTCAACGAGGCCGTGGCCACGCTGTTGCCCCACGTGAACGCACAGAAAAACCAGTTTAATGCCCAGGGCGTTGTCAACCTGCTGTGGGCCATGGCGAAACTGGTGGACAACGGGCTGGAGCGGACACCAGGTCTCAAAGATGCGGTGGCCGCCCTGCTGCCCCTCCTGAATGCAAAGAAAGACCAATTTAACGCCCAGGGCATTGCCAACCTGCTGTGGGCCATGGCGAAACTGGTGGACAACCGGCTGGAGCGGACACCAGGGCTCAACGAGGCTGTGGCCACCCTGTTGCCCCTCGTGAACGCACAGAAAAACCGATTTATTCCTCAGCACATCACCAACCTGCTGTGGGCCATGGCGAAACTGGTGGACAACAGGCAGGAACAGACACCAGGGCTCAACGAGGCTGTGGCCGCCCTGTTGCCCCTCATGAACGCACAGAAAAACCAACTTAATGCCCAGGGCATTGCCAACCTGCTGTGGGCCATGGCGAAACTGGTGGACAACGGGCTGGAGCGGACACCAGGGGTCAACGAGGCCGTGGCCGCCCTGCTGTCCCTCCTGGACGCACAGAAAAACCAACTTAATGCCCAGAACATTGCCAACCTGCTGTGGGCCATGGCGAAACTGGTGGACAACGGGCTGGAGCAGACACCTGTGTTCAAAGAGGCCGTGGCAGCCCTGTTGCCCCACGTGAACGCACAGAAAGACCAATTTATTCCGCAGGCTATTGCCAACCTGCTGTGGGCCATGGCGAAAATAGTAGACATCGGGCAGGAGCACACTCAAGGGGTCAAAGAGGCCGTAGCCGCGCTGTTGCCCCACGTGAACGCACAGGAAGACCAATTTACTGCCCAGGGTATCGCCAACCTGCTATGGGCCATGGCGAAACTGGTGGACAACGGGCTGGAGCGGACACCAGGGCTCAAAGAGGCTTTAGCCGCCCTGTTGCCCCTCGTGAACGCACAGAAAAACCAATTTATTCCTCAGCATATCGCCAACCTGAAGTGGGCCATGGCAAAACTGGTGGACAACGGGCAGAGGCTGACTCCAGAGTTCAAAGAGGCCGTGGTCGCGCTGTTGCCCCAGGTAAATGCACAGAAAGCCAACTTTAAACGACAGGAAATCGCCAATCTGCTGTGGGCCATGGCAAAACTGGTGGACAGCGGGCTGGAGCAAACACCAGAGCTCAAAGAGGCCGTGGCCGCAGTGTTGTCTCAGATGAACGCACAGAAAGCTAACTTCATTCCGCAGGAAATCACCAACCTTCTGTGGGCCATGGCGAAACTGGTGGACAACGGGCAGGAACGGACACCTCATCTGAAAGAGGCCATAGCCGCGCTGTTGCCCTGCGTGCACAGACAGAAAGACCAATTTGTTCCGCAGGGAGTCGCCAACTTGCTCTGGGCCATGGCGAAATTGGTGGACAACAGCCAGGAGCAGACACCAGATTTCAACCAGGCCGTGGCTGCGCTGCTGCCCCACATGAAAGTACAGAAAGCTGACTTTAAACCACAGGGAATCGCCAACCTGCTGTGGGCCATGGCGAAACTTTTGTACAACGGGCTGGAGCAGACACCTGGGTTCAAAGAGGCCGTGGCCACACTTCTGCCCCTCGTGGACGCACAGAAAGACCAGTTTATTCCTCAGCATATCGCCAACCTGCTGTGGGCCATGGCAAAACTGGTGGATACCGGCCACGAGTGGACACCAGAGTTCAAAGAGGCCGTGGCCGCGCTGTTGCCCCGCGTAAACGCACAGAAAAACCAATTTAATGCCCAGGGTATTGCCATCATGCTATGGGCCATGGCGAAACTGGGTGAACTCCTTGAGCTGGACGTGGTTACCTCTACGTTCGAATCGCTTGTCTATCGAATCAGAGAGAACCCTCAGTTTTCACAGAAAGAGATACCGTTGTCTCTCTGGGGAGTCATGGTATGCTGTGCCAGGTTGTTTCTGGATTCCAATGCCAATAAAAGTAACGTGTTTGAAAAGCACATGGATGACCTGTTCACTCGCCTGGAAAATACCTCGCCAGACAATGATGAGGAACAATCCATCATTACCATGGCTGCAAGTTGGCTTGGCAGAGCCTGTCCGGTCGTTCGCCATTACCACACAAACATTTCAAAAACCCAGGTCGACCTCCGCGATCAACTCAAATCATCTATTCCATTTTTGAAGATCGAAGAGGAAAAGAGTCTGAACTCATTACCTCCGGTTGACCTGCTTCTGCCAGATCACAACATGGTGATTGAAGTTCAGGGTCCCTCTCATTATGTGGGTGGTGATTTCAAAACCAGGAACGGTTCGACTCTGCTGAAAATCGCACTGCTGCAAAAAGCAGGATTTGAGGTCATTGAAATCCCGACTAACCAGCTTTTGAGCAACGATTTAATGAAACCATACATTGATCAAATAAAGACCAGGATAGGCATCCCACCACAGGGTCATGGTTTTGTATCACTTAAAAGAGGGTGGGCAGGTACTGCATACGTTACTACCGAAGAACATTTAGCAGAGCAAACCAACCCGGCAAAGAGGAAGAAAGCAAGCAGCCAGTAATCGCCCTACTCCCATCATGACTCAAGTATACTTTGCCGCACAATGAACTTCTGGGCATAACAGCAGTCTGCCTTTAATATTTTCATGAATTAATGAAATTTAATTATGGATAGACGTTCTGCTGGTATCAGTGGTCAATACCCAAGATCAGATAACAGTTACAACGAACCGAATGGCCATGCCCCTTCTTCAAGGCATGGGCGATACCGACATGCCACTGTCAGACCATGGAATCATCCCCCCCGCACGGCACCGGGTCGCAATGAATTTTACCATTCTTCTGACACACGCTCTTGTCAATATCTACAGCGCCGTACAGTAAACCCTACTCAAGATTTTAATGCCCTCATCAAACAAGAAGTAATGGATGACCTGGTAAGTAAATCGCATCATTTCGGCTATCGCTATGATGGGAGAAATCACGGTCAGTATGCCAGTTTAATTAAAAAATACTCATCAGCTGCTAAAAGACCGTTAAATCGCACAGAACAAAGCCAGCTGATGCGCTTGCTGCAAAATTTTACGGCAACACGGAGCTGGAATTGGCGAAGCCTGACGACAACACTTCACTCATTGACTTCAGCAGGTGTTTTTACCCCTCATAAACCGCTGGATGAGCGTGTTCAGCTCACTCAAGCTGTCTTATTGTCGACACTTCTTGATGCAATAATATTTAACTGCAACCAAAAACCGAAAGCCCGTGATATTAGTGCTCAGGAAATCGCT
>NZ_JBLYNS010000192.1:0-7231 GCF_049310205.1 Endozoicomonas sp. ALC013
TTGTACCCGAGGTTTCGACCGTGCTGTTCACGGCCGTGGTGTTGGCAACCGTTCCAAAAACGCTCCCCCCCCCGATGCCGGCGTGTGCATTTTCACCCGAGGTTTCAACCCTGCTGTTCACTGCCGAGGTGTTGGCAACCGTTCCAAAAACGCCCCCTCCCCCGATGCCGGCGAGTGCATTTTCACCCGAGGTTTCGACCGTGCTGTTCACCGCCGTGGTGTTGGTAACCATTCCTCCACCACCAACCAAGCCCGCCCCAATGCCGGCGTATGCATTGTCACCCGAGGTGGAAATATGCACATTTTCGGCCCGGATATCACTGACTGTGCCATTCGCAGTACAGGCTGCCACCCCGGTCGTCTTCGTTGAATTTATATGGGTATCAGTAAAGCCAAGGCGACTGATGTTGCCTTGTTTCAGAGTATCAACTAAACAGTCAGACAGGCCGCTGATGGTACGACGTTGCCCATCGTACTCCCCGGTGAATGGATGAGTATCATTGCCAATGGATTGATAGTCTTTAGTGACAACAATATCCGCTGTCTGTTGATAGGTACCGTCCAGTGGATAGTCGGGATGTCGGCCAATCTTGCCCAGGGTTTCTGTATCATTAATCTTTATGGGTGTTGATGCTGTAGTGGGTGTTGACTCTTTAGCGGTTGTTGACGCCGAAGCGGTTGTTGATACTGTAGCGTCTGTTGACGCTGTAGTGCCATTTCCCGGGCAAGCATCATTATACGAAAAACCCGAATCCTGAAATTCAGTTCTGATAGAGCAATTGGCTGCTAACACTCGTAGGTCTGCTTTTTGGCAAAAAAGCTGATCATTGGGGATAGATCCAAAATTCTTTTTTTTGCCATTGACAAAACTGTTCACCGCCTTGGTATTGGTAACCCAATCTGAATTGGGAACCCACCCCCCCCCGATACCGGCTCTTTCCAAAGTGGCGGCATCGACACGGCTGTTCACCGCCATGGTGTTGTCAACCGTTCCTCCGCTAACCATCCCCCCCCCGATGCCAGCGCCTGCAGCGGTAAACCGGGTATGGACCCTGCTGTTCACCGCCGTGGTGTCGGCAACCGTTCCTTCGCTAACCATGCCCCCCCCGATGCCGGCGTGTGCATAATAACCATTGGTTTCGACCGTGCTGTTCACCGCCGTGGTGTTGCCAACCGTTCCTTTAAAGTAAACCAGCCCCCCCCCGATGCCGGCGTATGCAAAATAACCATTGGTTTCGACCGTGCTGTTCACCGCCGTGGTGTTGGCAACCGTTCCTTCGCTAACCATGCCCCCCCCGATGCCGGCGTATGCAAAATAACCATTGGTTTCGACCGTGCTGTTCACCGCCGTGGTGTTGCCAACCGTTCCTTTAACCAGCCCCCCCCCGATGCCGGCGTTTGCCTCTTGACCCGTGGTTTTGACATGGCTGTTCACCGCCGTGGTGTTGCCAACCGTTCCTTTAACCTCCCCCCCCCCGATGCCAGCGTAACTTTTATGACCATTGGTGAGAATATGAACATCTTTCGCCCGGATATTACTGACTGTGCCAGTATCATCAACAACACAGGCTGCTAACCCGGTCGTCTTCTGGGAAGTTATATTGGCACCAGTAAAGCGAAGGTTCCTGATGCTGCCTTCCAGAGTGTCAACAAAACAGGCAGACAGGCCGCTGATGGTATTGCACTGCCCATCGTAATCGCCGGTGAATGTGCCAATGGGTTTATGGTCTTTATTGACAACAATATCCGCTGTCTGTTGATATTTGCCGTTTGGTGGAAATTCGGGATCTCGACCAATCTTGCCCAGGTCTTCTGCATTTTTAATCTGTTTCGAATTCGCATACTGAAAAGAGCTGGCCAGCGTGCCAAGGGCAAGTAGCCCTTTGGTTCCCTGACTCCCTTGATAGCGGGCCGTGGATGGCTGTTGAAGGGGTACGTCTTTCGAGCCGGTTTCTTTTTCCTGAGCCTCTCCCCGGGTTTCTTTTGATGTCTGTGGTAATTCCGGTTTTGCATCCGGCCCGGGCAAACCGCTCCCGGACCAGGCATTGGCCATATCTTTCGCCATGAAAAGGATGGAACTCGACGGCACGATAGTTGTTGTGGCCAGTCGCAAAAGATCTTTCACTGCTTTGCGGGAATTGAAACTGAGGCAAGGGTCTTCCATTGGAATCAATGATTTCACAAATGCTTTAGAAATAGCAACGCCATGGCCGAGCCAGGAATATTCGGCACCATTCCCTGAACATTGGGAAGCGCTGTCGCAAATTGGTTGCTGAATTGATTGCTGAATGGGTTGCTGATTGGATTGCTGAATCATAAACAGGACTCCTGATGTTGTAGTACATGGTTTCAATGAGTTTGACGGGTTGTCGTTATCACAAGCCTCTGCACTTCGTTCGTCCTGAGTACTGAGCTTGTCGAAGCATCGGAGGGCGCAAACTCCGGGCCATGATAGATCGTGCCAACACCCTTCGACTCCGCTCAGGATGAACGGAGTTGGTACACGTCAATCTCCTTGAAATGATGTAGTAGTGCATAACAGTACATTAGAAAGTGCACAAAAAATGACGACGCACTCCCTTGTTCGTTTATGCAGTGACGTAAAAGTTCCCGGGTTATGTTTTTTTTGGCTCTTTTCGGGTTACAGACTGCTCTGCAATGAAAATTGGCCAAAGGCCTTGATATACAATGCCTTCAGGAAACTGCTGGCTAAATATTGCCAAGCCCCGCCACAGGAGGATTCCAGCCTGATTTATGACATCAGCAGTCTGCAATACGAAAAGAGCCTGACTGTTTTTTCAGCTGGCTTCAGCCTGGCCGCTACCGAAATCATCAAACTCTCTCTCCATTTGCCTTGTCACTGCCTGTTGCCACTGACCGGTTGTCGTTTTGCCCTTAAGCTCCTGCAAACTCGCCCTTGCTATCTGGGAGACCAGTTCATCCTTTAATCGGGCATCACTGACCCGATCGCCAAATACCTGCGGGAATTGTTTGCTGACCTGTGACTTGATGGTTGCGTAGCTGCTGAGAATTTCCCCGATGCGTTGCCGGTTGAACTGGTGCAGTTTCACTGGCCCTGGCAGTGCTTTGCCCCTGGTGTTGATCAGTTGGGCCCGGTCACTGGCACTGGTGCGCACTGGCAATAGTGTTATCACCAGCTGATTGAGACGCTGGGCCTCATCCGGATGAGGCTCAATGCCCTGGCGCTGGATCAGTTCTGCTGTTTTTATCCGTTCTATGGCTTCTGCCGGTGCCTCAAACCGGGCGTTATACAGATGGGTAAACAGTTGCCAGGCTCTCTGATCAAGTTGGAAGGTTTGCCAATCGGGGGGCTGCCTGTCCGACGATTGATCCGAGCCTACCGGGATAGGCGATGGTGTCTGTGTAGCGACGGCAACATCGGCCTCCAACCGGGCCAGGGGGGCAGAAAAATGGTCAAGGCCCAGATAGTCGGGTTGACTGGCTAGCGATTTCAGCAGCTCCAGTTGCCTGGCCGATGCCAGTTTCATAAAGCGGGACTGGGTTTGATTGTAACGACCGGAGGCCAGACCTTTGACCAGTGGCATGTCGGTAGGTGGTGTGATCTTGATACTTTTACTAAACGACAGTCGCTGTTTGAAACGTGTGGCCAGTGAGGCCCTGGTGCTGGCCTGTGAACCTTGCTCCAGCCCAAGCAATTGGCTTAATCGATTGGCCCACCTCTTCGGCCGGTGATTCTTCAGTTGTGCTGCCTGGTCAATAATCTTTTTGGACAGATGTTGTGGTATATCGTCATTTGTTGTCTGTTCAGCCAGTCGGCTTGCAGCCATAGCCTTTAACATGACACTCGCCAGTTGCCTGGTTGCACCGTGGTCGATGGTTTGGCCCGTTGATGGATCATAGAAAAGTGGTGTGCCAGGTGCCTGGCTAGTGCCGCGCAGGGAGCCGTCAGCCCGGAATATATTGTCAGGTTTCTGGTGTTGTATGCCCAATGTCGTTGAGGTGAGAACGCTTGATAGAAAGTTTTCCGTTGCCTTGCCAGCGGATGCTTCAGGCAGGGTCTGGATAATGGCCAGGTTAATCAGATCGTCCTGGTCCCACTGTGTACTGACATCTTTATCCTGGGTGGCCAGATCGTTGGCCAGGGCCATGAGTTCTGTCCGCAGTTGTCTGGCCAGAGCCAGGCTGTTAGTCAGCAGCTGCATACCCGGTGACTGGTCAAGTGGGGAGGCGTTCTTTCCTGGGGTTCCTGGTGCCATGGTGTGGTTCAGGTGTATGGGACGATCGCTGATTTTTGCAGCCAGCATGTTAGCCAGTGTCAGGTTGTCGGTGATTGAATAGTTCGTCGGTGCTATGGCACTCGTGGCAGTTTGGCCATTGTTGCTGGGTGTACTGGCTATGGCCAATGGTGTGCCGGTCTTGCCCGGATCAGGCTGGACACTGGTCATGCCATGGGATGGGGGAGTTGGAGCGGTATTACCCTTCAGTTTCCTGACAGGATTTATGTCGGGTTGCTGGATATTCTCAAGAAACAGGTCTTGCTCCTGTTGCAAGATACGGATTAATAACTGTTGGTTGTGGTGCCTGTGTTGCCGGTCAATGATATCAATGTTCACTTTTTCCGTTGACTCAGGTTTTTCCTGTGGTCGGGAGTTCCCGGTTTCCGGCGTCGTCTGCTGTTTCTGGCCAGTTTTTCCATGCAGAATTTGGCTCAGGTCGTTCAAAAAACGATCAAAGCCGTCAGAATTGGCTGACTGTGGTTGCTCCTCTATGGCTTTGAGCAGATGATCTGTGTTCACGGAGGCCGTTGCAGGAGGGGTATAAACACCAGACGAAAGTCGTATGATGGCGGCACGGTCCAGAGGTTGTTGGTTGCTACAGCCCAGGTCTGACAGCATCTGCAGGCGTACATTGCTGAACGTGGCATACATTGTCTGGAACTCGGAAATGACCTTGGCGCTGATGATGGACTGGGCAGTACGGTGATTTTTTTCACTGATTGCAGCCGGGGTCAGATGCTTCATAAACTGGTGAGCATTTTTATAAATATTCAGGAACTTGTTGCTGAATTGTTGATTCAGTTGGTGCAATGACCCCCTCGGAAGAATCCCTTTTTCCAAACAGTCTAATGGTTGCCCCTCGGTTGCTGGTGCCTGGCGGACCTTGTTGCGTGTATCGGCATAGATTTTGGCCATGTTTTTATTGAATCGTGAATGGATCGTTTTGCATTTGTCTGTGAATGATTTGATGAATTGCCGCAGTCGTTGGTTGTTATCAGATTCCGTCTTTGGCAAAGACGTAGCATTTGTTGTTGCCGTGGCCGTTGTGTTTTCGGTCGGGTTTGTACGATTGGAAATACTGGCGGTCTTCTCTTGCGGTGTGCTGTCAGGTGCTGTGGTTGTGGTTGTTGTCTTTTCGACTGCCGTGCCTGTTGATGCAGGCGTCATTGATGAGGAAGAAGTAGCTGAGCTATCTCTGGAACCAGAAGTCACTGTCTGAGTGGTGATGTCGTGGATTGTGGTTGTCGTCTGGCTTGATTGCCTGGTTTGTGCAGCGGTTGATTTTGCTTTTGAAGATGGAGGCGCTGCTGTGGTTTTAGATATACCAGGGTCGCCTTCTGTTGTGGCGGTTTCAGATGGTAATGCTGTTTGCCCGGTTGTTGATTGACGTATTGCTGTCTTATCAATTGTCGCCTGAGTGTTAGTGGCTGTTGGTGATTTTGTTGATGGAGCTGTTCCTGTGGCCGTTGAAGTTTCTGTCGGCGGTGAAGCAGCCGTTGTGCTATCCGAAATGCCAGAAGTCCTTGTTTGACTGATGGTATCAGACGTTGATCGTGCTTTTTCCTGGGTTATTGATTGTTGCGTTGTTGTCTGTTCGGCTCTCTTACCTGTTGATGCAGGTGTCATTGATGAATAAGCAGCTGAGCTATCCGTGGAACCAGAAGTAACTGTCTGAGTGGTGGTTTCGTGGATTGTGGTTGTCGTCTGGCTTGATTGCCTGGTTTGTGCAGCGGTTGATTTTACTTTTGAAGATGGAGGCGCTGCTGTGGTTTCAGATATACCAGGGTCGCCTTCTGTTGCCGTGGTTTCAGATGATAATACCGTTTGCCCGGTTGTTGATTGATGTATTGCTGTTTTATCAGTTGTTGCCTGAGTTGTAGTGGTTGTTGGTGATTTTGTTGATGGAGCTGTGGCCGTTGAAGTTTCTGTCAGCGGTGACGCAGCCGTTGTGCTATCTGAAATGCCAGCAGTTATTTTTTGACTGGTAGTATCAGACGTTGATCGTGCTTTTTTCTCGGTTATTGATTGTTGCGTTGTTGCCTGTTCGGTTGTCGTCCTTGTTGATGCAGGTGTCATTGATGAAGAAGTAGCTGAGCGATCCGTGGAACCAGAAGTAACTGCCTGAGAGGTGGTGTCGTGGATTGTTGTTGCCGTCTGGCGTGATTGTCTGGTTCGTGCAGTGGTTGAGATTGCTTTTGAAGATGGAGGCGCTGTTGTGCTGTCAGATATACCAGGGTCGCTTTCTGTTGCGGTGGTTTCAGATGATAAGGCTGTTTGCCCTGTTGTCGATTGATGTATGGCTGTTTTATCAATGGTCGCCTGAGTTGTGGTGGCTGTTGGTGATTTTGTTGATGGAGCTGTTCCTGTGGCCGTTGAAGTTTCTGTCAGCGATGAAGCAGCCGTTGTGCTACCCGAAATGCCAGAAGTCCTTGTTTGACTGGTGGTATCAGACGTTGATCGTGCTTTTCCCTGGGTGATTGATTCTTGCGTTGTTGTCTGTTCGGTTGTCGTGCTTGTTGATGCAGGTGTTATTGATGAAGAAGCAGCTGAGCCATCTGTAGAACCAGAAGTAACTGCCTGAGAGGTGGTGTCGTGGATTGTTGTTGCAGTCTGGCTTGATTGCCTGGTTTGTGCAGCGGTTGAGATTGCTTTTGAGGTTGGAGGCGCTGTTGTGCTGTCAGATATACCAGGGTTGCCTTCTGTTACGGTGGTTTCAGGTGGTAATGCTGTTTGCCCGGTTGTTGATTGGTGTATCGCTGTTTTATCAATTGTCGCCTGAGTTATAGTGGCTGTTGGTGATTTTATAGATGGAGCTGTTCCTTGGGCTGTTAAAGTTTCTGTCATCGGTGCAGCAGCCGTTGTGCTATCCGAAATGGAAGAAGTTATTTTTTGACTGGTGATATCAGACTTTGGTCGTACTTTTTCCTGAGTTATTGGTTGTTGCGTTGTTGTCTGCTCGGTTGTCCTGCCTC
>NZ_JBLYNS010000193.1:0-7056 GCF_049310205.1 Endozoicomonas sp. ALC013
AGCTAAAGCGACGGTTGCCAACACCTCGGCGAGGAACAGCACGGTCGAAACCTCGGGTGAGGGTGCATACGTCGGCATCGGGGGCGGGCTGGTTGAAGCTAAAGCAACGGTTGCCAACACCACGGCGGTAGATAGCCATGTCAGAACCTCGGGTGACAAAGTTTACGCCGGCATTGGGGGTGGGGAAGTTAGAGGAACGGTTGCCAATACCAAAGCGGTGAACAGCACGGTCAAAACCCTGGGTGAATATGCATACGCCGGCATCGGGGGTGGTAACGTTGTCGCTGGAGGAATGGTTGGCAACACCACGGCGGAGAACAGCACGGTCAATACCTCGGGTGAGAATGCATACGCCGGCATCGGAGGGGGGCAGGTTTCCGATCTGGGAACGGTTGTCAACACCACGGCGGTGGATAGCACGGTGGAAACCTCGGGTGAGAGTGCATACGCCGGTATCGGGGGGGGGAATGTTTACTTTGGAGGAAAGGTTGGCAACACCAGGGCGGTGGGCAGCACGGTCAAAACCACAGAAGACCAGGCATACGCCGGCATCGGGGGGGGGTATGTTACAGGAAAGGTTGGCAACACCGCAGCGCAGGGTTGCACGGTCAAAACCTCGGGTGACAATGCATACGCTGGCATCGGAGGGGGCAATGTTGTCGCCAGAGGATCGGTTGCCAACACCATGGCGGAGAACAGCATGGTCAACACCACGGGTAAAAATGCCTACGCCGGCATCGGGGGGGGAGTGGTTTTCAATGGAGGAAAGGTTGCCGACACCGAGGCGGTGGGCTGCACGGTCAATACCACGGAAACGGAAGCATACGCCGCCATCGGGGTGGGATTGGTTGACTATAGAGGAGAGGTTGCCAACACCAAGGCGGTAGATAGCCATGTCAGCACCTCGGGTGAGTACGCACACGCTGGCATCGGGGGTGGGGAGGTTAACAATAGAGGAACGGTTGTCAACACCACGGCGGAGTACTGCACGGTCAAAACCTCGGGTAAAAATGCACGCGCCGACTTCGGGGCTGGGCAGGTTAACTATGGAGGAATAGTTGACAACCCCACGGTAGTGAACAGCACGGTCGACAGTGCCGTCACCGGGGCACACCACCGCGGGCGGAGGAGTGTTGGCGATGGAGGAATGGTTGCCGACACCGGGGTACACCACGGCATCGGGCACAAGAGTGTTGGCGATGAAGGAATGATTGCCGACATGGACGGCAGTAATGCCGCTACAGCGTCAACAGCCGCGGCGATGGGAATTACCACAGGTTCCCTTCTGGCTGCGGGCGGATTGGGGATTGCCGGCTATTCAACCTATCAATGGGTTACTGGTTACCAGGATGGGTTGCGTGGTAAGGAACTGGCGATGAAACCACTTACCCGTGGTAAAGAACTGGCAAGCGCTGCGGTCAACTCGGTATCCCAGGGTATTAAGGGAATCCGGGAACGAATGAACAGGCAGAGTGTTCCTGTGCAGGAACCAGCCCGTGAAATAAATGAACTCGGTACAGAGTGGGACGGCTTGATAAAGTAGCTGAGATGGACAAACGTTTTAATCAGTGATCACAACTGGAATAATCCTGACTGATACCCGTCACCAAAAAAAACGAGGCTCCTACTACCAAAGGAGCTTTTTTTTAGAAATCAGTGCCATATATGGTCTTGAAATTTGAATGTGTTCAAAAAAATTAAACCAGCGTGGGTATTTTGCGGCGTGTTTCTGGTCACGTTGCTATGGGCAGTGGAGTTTGATAACCGGCCACGAGTCCGACTGGCCATTCCCTACTCATCCGATCATCTTAATTCATCAATCAGTGAGCAGGTCATGCAAAGTGACCGGAACATTGGCCTGAGGTCTGACGAACTTGCATCGAATATCATGGCTGATTACTAGTGTGCGGCTGCAATGCAATTGATGGTTAATGATTCCCAAACTCCGTTCGTCCTGAGCGGAGTCGAAGGGCGTAAACACCATACCTTGAAAAAGACTGTGCCAATCACCCTTCGACTTCGCTCAGGGTGAGCGGAGATTGTACACATCAAACTCATCGCAATGATGTGCTAGAGAGCCAGATAATAAGGTGACATCAACTGCCTGGTTTCTTCCGTGTAGTGAGGAGGCTGGGTATATATAGTGACCGTCTCCTCGTGCGTTTCCAGAGGTTTATCCCGGTTTAACACCAGGATATAGCGGTGGTTCCCATGACGGCTGGAAGAACGCAGCCCAATCTGCTTTATCAGACCCAGTCCTTCCGTGGCAGCCGCTTTCAAAAAATGCTGTGTGGAATCCACGGGCAGTAAAATCCAGGCTTCGCCAGTGGTCGCCAAATGCCGGGAAATCACCCTGGCAAGATCCGTAAAACTCAGGCTGTCGGTATGACGGGCCATGTTGCGTCGCTGGTCGTCCCCCTTGAAGGATTGTTGAAAAAAAGGCGGGTTCGAAATGATACAGTCAAAGCGTTGCTGACTGGTGGCAGAGAATATCTGGATAGCGCTATTGACCAGTTGCAGCTGATCGGCCCAGGGACTGGCGGCAAAGTTAAGGACCGCTTGTTGTGACGCTTCTTCATCCAGCTCCACGGCCGTGATTTTCCCATTGCAGTTCTGAGCAGCCATCAGGCTGAGCAGCCCGGTGCCTGCACCAATATCCAGAATGGACTGGCTATGTCGTAAGCCGGATGACTCAGCAATAAGCGCACCAAAGATGCAGGCATCCGTGGTGACTTTCATGGCGCATTCACCCTGGTCAATTCTGAACTGCTTAAAAGCAAAGTAGCTGTTTCTGGCCATGGCGTTTATTTTCTACTCAAGTGCTGCTGAGCCAGAACGGCAACAATAATCATAATCAAGCCAGCATAGGTGGCCGGATAGATAGACTCACCAAGAATATTGGCGATGAAAATCAGTGATAGAAACGGACTGAGGTAGCTGATATTGCTGACCATGGCAGTATTGTCCGCCAGTTTAAGGGCTTTCAGCCACAGGATATAAGCAAAGCCCATTTCAATCAGACCAACATAGGCCGCTGCTGCCAGACCTTCAGAGGCAATGGGCCAGAAATCGGAGAAGAGGGCGGTGGCACCAATAATCCAGGGCAGTCCACAGAGGAAGCAGATCAGCAGGCCAACCACAGGATCCCCTTCGCGCCGGGTATTCAATAGCCAGTAAAGCGCCCAGATAATGGTGCTTGACAGTGCCAGAATAACACCGATGGGACTGGCGAAATTAAGACTTTCAAACTCCCCACGGGTACAGATAAGCAATACACCCCCGTAGGCCAGCAGGCAGCAGAGCAGGCTGGTAAGCGACAGTTTTTTACCCAGCAAAGGAACGGCAAGCAGGGTCAGTGCCATTGGCCAGCTGTAGTTTAATGCCTGCGCCTGTTGCGCCGGAAGCAGGTCGTAAGCGCCGAACAGGGCAACGTGATAGAGAAAAGGGTTTAACAGCCCCAGGGCCAGGAATAATCCCGATGATTGTTTGAATTGGGAGACAACTAAACCAGCCTTTCCCTGAATCATGACAATGATGGTAAGCAGGGTGGTGGAGGTTGCCACGGACCAGAATACCAGCTGCCATGGGTCGAGATATTTAAGGGCTATTTTAAAGGCGGTGGCAATGGTCGACCACAATAAGGCCGTGGCCAGGGCGTAAAAACAGGCTTTGCTATTGTCTGTCATGGATACTGCTTGGAGACTTTGGGTGAGTAGGTTTGAGTATTGACCAATACTATCTCACAGGCTCCAAAAGAAACAGGTAAGGAATTGTCGCGGAATAAGTTCCGCCGTTGGCTGAGACTTGCTCGCTACCCGCTTCCCAAAAAAGCACAAGTGGCCTGTCTTTTTCGGGCAGCGGGTAGCGCTTATTGAAATGTCGAAGTTATTAAACAACAGTTCCTGAATAGTTAATGAAGGTTACCCTTCAATGGTGATGGTCACGTGACGGTTGTTTCTCCGGCCTTCTCTGGTTTGATCTCCGCTCTCCAGTACACCACCGGCCACGGCTTTGATGCGATTGCCACTGACGCCACGCTCTTCCAGGTATTGTTTGACACTTTCAGCCCTGCGCAGTGCCAGTTTTCGGTTGTGTTCCAGCGGGCCGGTTGAGTCGGTGTAACCAACAGCTGTCAGATGAATGTCAGACTGTTGTTTGGCAACATCAGCGATTTTGTCCAGCGCCTGACGGCCCGGCGGGTCAATGTCTGCTTTATCAAAGCCAAAGTAAACCATTCCCAGTTCTCTCTGTAGTGGGCAGCCATCCGCATCGACGGGAATGCCTTCGGGGGTATCCGGGCACTTATCAATGTCATCGGGAACACCATCCCCATCACTGTCGATCGGGCAGCCATATTGGTTAACCGCCATATCGACAGGGGTATTGGGGCAGCGATCCATATTGTCTGGTACGCCATCACCGTCGGAATCGGGGCAACCGTGAGCATCCACTGTGACACCGTAAGGGGTGTTGGCGCACTTATCCAGGTAGTCAGGAACCCCGTCATTATCGGAGTCTACCGGGCAGCCACTGTGATCGACGGTTACGCCTTTGGGGGTGTCTGCACAGCGGTCTTTGTTATCAGGAACACCATCGTGATCACTGTCACTGCCAGTCAGCGCACAGATAGCGGTACCGACCAGGGCACCACCTATAGCACCATAAGCGGCCGATTTACCTCTGTCGGATGAACTCGTACTGTTGGCTGCAGCGCCAACAAGACCGCCGGTACCCGCCCCGATCAGGGCACATTGGCTCCACCGGTTCAGATGGCCATCACTGGCGCAGCCAGCAAGAAAAAGGGTGATGATGAACAGTGTTAGTGTTTTAAGGGGAGTGATGAAGGGCATGAATCAAACTCCGGGTGTGTCAAGTTAGGGAAGGGTTGACGTCTAATCGGGTAGGGATTACTCGCGCAGATAAAACAGACAGGTTATTGGATGACTGGCAGCTTCGAGTATAGGCCAAAATATTCACTGCCAGAGTCTCTTTCCATATGAAATGAGCCTGTTGTTTTCCATGATCAGATTATGAAGCCCATTACAGGTGCTTATCTTTATTGGCAGACGACCGATAACCATGACCATGAAAACCAGGATCGTTGTTTATCCTGACTGCGGGTCTTTATCAAGGCGGAAATATTAAGATGACAAATGTCCAGGCCGTTGCCATTCATGACCTTGAGCAGAGTATTGGTGAAACTGAAGTTTTGCGAATTCCGGAGTTGGTTATTGATGCTGGTGAAACGGTGTGCCTTCAAGGCAGGAATGGCTCTGGCAAAACCACCCTGTTAAGAGCCCTGATGGGGCTTGTTCGCTATAACAGTGGTGACCTGATGGTTCTGGGCAATGATATGAGAAAAATTGGCACCTCCTCTCTGGAAAGACTCCGTGCCGACTCTATCGGATTTATTTTCCAGCATTATCGGCTGGTGCCATATCTAAGTGCATTCGATAACATTTTGTTGCCCTGCTATTTCTCGGCGAAAAGGCGGTCTGAAGCAGAAAGGAAATCTGAAACGGCCGCCAAGGATGCCATTCGTCTGATTCGCAAGCTCAGCTTAACAGACCCGTCACGGCTATCAAAAAATGCTGCGCAATACAGCGCCGGTCAACAGCAACGCTTTGCCATTGCCCGTGCGCTGATCGGCAAGCCTGAAATGGTGTTGGCGGATGAACCGGCTTCGGCTATGGATTGCAAGGGGAAGAAAGCCGTTTACCAGCTGTTACAGGATGAGTGTCGTGCAAGTGGAGCCACACTGATCTGTACCACCCATGATGAAAACGGCATTGATGGTTTTGACCGGTATGTGAACATGGATACCTTGAACCAGGCAAGGGAGCGTGAAAACCGATGGTCATTATGAAGATTATGCGCAGAAGCCTTGGTCAGAGAGCCGGACGCACAACCATTTCGATTCTGGCTCTTGCTTTCAGCATTGCGCTTCTTCTGGTGATCAGCCATATTCATGAAGCTGTACGATCCTATGCCCGACAGGTGTCTTCAGGTGCAGACCTGATTGTCGGAGCGCCTTCACAGCCAGCACATCTTGTCCTTTACAGCCTTTTTCGCATTGGCCCTCCTCCTCCGGTAATATCCTGGGATCTCTATGAAACCATTGCTGAACTGAAGGATGTGGAGTGGGCTGCGCCGGTGTCTACCAACGAAAGCCATCTTGGATATACAGTGACTGGCAGTACTGCACGTTATATGGAAACGCTGCAGCTGAAAGCCCTTAATTTTATTGGCAATGGATCAGGCACGGAGTTCAGAAATCATCGTTCGGCATTTATTGGTGCCAGACTGGCGGGAGACTATCAGCCCGGAGAAACCCTGAAGATAGCCAATGGCTTTTCACCCTCATCAAAAGATGAGTATCAAACGCCATTTATTATTCAGGGGGTTTTAATGGAAACCGGAACCTCACTGGACAGTAATATTTTAATTCCTATTGAAGGGCTGCGAAAAATCCGAAAAGCCCATGGCATAAAAACTGATCATCTTAATTTCATTTTGATAAAATTGCGCCATCACCACACCCTCTTTAAGGTGCAGAAAGAACTGAAGTCAACCTTCAATACACCACTTGAAGTAGTGATTCCTGCGTTAGAACTGGAAAAGCTTGGGCACTATCAGCGAATGCTCAATAATGTGTTTATGGCCATGAGTTTTATCATCGGATTGCTCTCTTTGATGATGATGTATTTTAATCTTTCTGCCGGTTTTGCCGAGCGAAAACAGGAAGTCGAACTGCTACGAATGGTAGGGGTAAGCCCGTGGCAGCTGGCAGTCCTGACATTGGCAGAACCGATGCTGCAAATCCTGTTTGCTCTTTGTTCTGGTGTTGTTCTCTATAAAGTATCGACTCTGTTCCTGGGGGGCTGGATTCCTGTTGTGAGCAGCATCGCACTGCCTTTTGAACAACTGCTTTGGTTGTTGTCGCTGTTTTTACTGGGTTTTCTGGTGGCCTGCCTGCCGGCATGGCGAATCTATGGTTTTTCCCGAAGAACTTAGATTGAATGGTTTAAGGCGGCATCCATGGATGGGGCTGCCACC
>NZ_JBLYNS010000194.1:0-7013 GCF_049310205.1 Endozoicomonas sp. ALC013
GGGCCGTGGTAAAGGAGGATTCAGACGCCGTTGTTAACTGCAGAACTGAGCCGATCGAGGAACCCGGAGTCCAGAGTCACAGTAAAGCCATATCGCAAAGAGAAGTGACCCAACCCGGTTGTCAGGCAATCTTGCTGGGGAAAAAAACGGATGAAACCCTTGAGGCTATATGTGGAGGAACCTGTCTGGCACTTGTGGGGCTGGCACTTCTGCTCGCTGCCGGGAGTGGTATTTTTAGCTTGAATGAGAGTTCTTCATCAACTGGCAACCATTACAATTCAACACCTCCCTCAAATCTGGCCTTTAATAAAAACACTACGGCATCATTACAAGATGCTATCTCTGCTTCCTCAGCACAGAATAATGAGGACTCTTCCGGTATTGGCGGATTATACGTCGCTGGATTATTTTTTATCACTGTGGGGGTTGCAGGTATTTTATTGACACGCTTTTGTTCCGGCAGTGATACCAAAAAAACGGATAAAAGTCAGAGCAGTAAAATTCTGGATTCAGAATCTGGCCCTAAAGATCAAATAAATAACAGCAAGTCCGTTGAAATTTCCATGGAAGATATTTCAACCCTTCGGCAAAGGGAATCAGTCAACCGCGATACCAGGCCTGACCTGCTGCTGAAAGCGGATTATCAGCAAGCCGGGTCATGGGATGTGGAAAGCGTTAATCAGGATGCCGGTTCTTCAGTTAATGTGGAATATCCACTTTCCTATGACAGTGATGAGGAAGAATTTCAGCCATTTTTACCCTGTTTAGTCAATGTTGAAGCCGAGGTTATGCCTGTGCCTGCTGCTTTTCCATCAGAAAGTCTCGATATGGTGAATATGTCTTCCAATCGTAGTGGTTCACCTGCCCTGCTGATAGCAGATGAACCGTTTGATGAGACGGCATTCTACCCCTGTGCAGGGAATGATGCTGACAGACTGTATCAATTTATTGAAGATAATGCCTTTGAGTCCCTTGAGCCTGAGGTAAGCCAGGCCTTTAAGCGGCACGTGTCCAAAATGAGTTACCTGGATTTCAAGGCATTTGCCAACAATGTTGGAGTCGGAGATGAAGTCAGAATCAGGCAATCCATCAATAATATGGTTACTGGCAGATTCCCTGATGATACTCCTGAACAGAGAGAACTGCTGGTTCAGACACTGGTGGAGGTTATCAGTACATTTCCGGTCGACTCTGCGGGCACAGCGGTTTGTGGAGAAGCCATCGTGTAATGCATTGCCGCTGTCACGGGTAATAACGTCCACCGAGCAAACGCAAACCCGATGCCCCGGTAACCGCAGGCAGGTTGCCGGGTAGCTGCAACATATTCTGTCTTGCTAACCAGGCAAAGGCGATCGCTTCTACCCACTGAGGATCAACACCAAGCTCCGAGGTTGATCCCAGCTTGATGCCGGGCATTTCTTCTTTCAGCATTGCCATCAGGGCGCTGTTATTGGCACCGCCGCCGCAGGTAAACACTTCATCGGTATCGGGGGCATGTTGCTGTATGGCATCGGCAATGCAACGAGCGGTTAAGCGACAGAGGGTTGCCTGTATGGTGGAAGGGGACAGCCCACGAAAGCCTTCGAGCATTGCGTTGAGCCAGGCCGGGTTGAACAGTTCCCGGCCGGTACTTTTGGGAGCGGGTAACCGGAAAAAGGGATCGCTTAACATGGTTTCCAGCAGGATCGGGTCATAGGGCTCCCGGGCAGCATGAAAGCCATCCTTATCATAAGGTTGCCCCCATTGCTGTTGGCACCAATAGTCCATTAAAAGGTTCCCGGGGCCGGTATCAAAGCCGGTTACCGGTTTTTGCTCACCGTTGTCAGCGGGCAAGATCGATATATTGCTGATACCGCCAATGTTGACGATTACCCGGTGGCCGGTTTCGCTGGTAAAAACCGCACGGTGAAAGGCGGGTACCAGTGGGGCTCCCTGACCACCGGCGGCCATATCCCGGCGTCTGAAGTCGGCAATAACGGTAATGCCGGTCTGCTCTGCCAGGATATTAGGGTCACCGATCTGCAGGGTGTAGCCTGACTCGGGTAGGTGTCTGATGGTCTGGCCATGACTGCCAATGGCCTTGATTTGATCAGCACTCAGTCCTGCTTTGTTCAGCAGCGCATTGACCGTTTCTGCAGCGACATAAGCAATGGCCGGGTCCACTTCCGCCAGCAAACGAATTTCATCATGACCTGGCTGGCAGAGCTGTTGAATTTTTTGCTTCAGCTCAGTGGGCCACTCAGTACTGTGGTGGGCCAGGAGGGTTGGACTCTTTCCAGCAAAGTGAACAGCGGCAGCATCCATGGCGTCCAGGCTGGTACCTGACATAAGCCCTATATAGATATCAGACATGGTTCGCCTCTGAAAGGAAGGTTTATCGGGACATTATGGTTAACGACAAAGACAGTGAAGCGCAAAATAAACAGCCAGATTGCTTTGCGCCTTACGTGCCCACATTACGGTTTTTTCAATCACTTGCAGGGCTACTGCGTGGCCAGCAGCGTTTCCCTGTGCTTCTCAAGCCTGGCTATCATCAGTTCGGATTTTTTCCGGAAGTTAGCCATTTCGTTTTTGGCGATAGGGGCTGCATCCGGGAGCTTAACCGTCATCGGGTTTCTGTGTACGCCATTCACACGAAACTCATAATGCAGGTGAGGCCCGGTGGCCCAGCCCGTTTTGCCCACATAGGCTATGGTCTGGCCCTGACGAACTCTCTGGCCTTTTTTCAGACCGGCCAGTTTATTGGCATGGGCATACACAGTCACCACATTATTCGGGTGCTGAATAAATACCACATTGCCGAAACCATTCTGCCAGCCGGAGAACTGCACACGGCCATCGCCCGCGGCTTTAATCGGGGTATTCATCGGAGCGGCATAATCGACTCCCCGGTGAGGGCGTTTGGTCTTGAATACCGGGTGCAGACGGTTGGGGTTAAATCTTGAACTGATACGGGTAAAATCCACCGGAGTGCGGAGAAACGCCTTCTTCATGCTTTTTCCGTCCGGGGTATAGTAGTTGGTATCGCCGTTGCTGTCGGTATAACGGATGGCGGTATAGGTCTCCCCCTGGTTGGTGAAGCTGGCTACCAGAATATTGCCATCGCCCAGTTTTTCCCCTTCCAGGTACTTCTCTTCATAGAGCAGATTAAAGCTGTCACCACTGCGGATATCCTGAACAAAATCGATATCCCAGCCAAAAATGCCGGCCAGCTCCATGGTCAGATTCTGGGACAGGCCTGCTTTCTGGCTGGCAAGGAAGAGAGAGCTTTCAATAATGCCGCTGGCATAGGTGGGGTGGATTTCCGGTGACAGGGTTACCTGTTCTGCCCGGTAGCCATCGTCCTCCCTGTTAAAGAAAATGCTTTCCAGCCTGGACTTGACGTAGCGCAGCTGGGTCAGGGTTCCTTCCTGATTAATCCGGAACTCCAGGGATTCCCCCGGACGTATGCTGGCCAGTGTTTCACCATATTTGGGGGTGTTGGCAACCTGGTAAACAACACTGGCATTTAATCCCTGGCTATTAAACAACACCGATAAATTATCACCAGATTTAATGGTGACACTGTGCCATTTTCCCAGTTTTTGCTCCAGGTCGTAGGCGGCTTTTGCCAGAGCCCTGGCTTCTGCTTCCTGTTCTGCTTCTTTGATAGCTGTTTCTGATTGATCAGCGTTCTGATTGCTGACAAATGGGGAAGATTCGGGAATTGTGGGGCTGCTGGTCAGCTCAGTGTTGGCTTCCTGAGGCTGGAATGCGTCAATGGACATCGGGATTTCATTGCGCCTGGCTTCTACGTCACCAGAAGGTAGAAGAGCCATCAATCCCATGACGCTGGCAGCGATGGTACTTGCCAGCAGCAAGTGTCGCCTGGGGAACTGTTTCAGGCGCTGGTTGATTCGTGTTGCGCCCCTCGGGATGGCTTTATTCATTAAGATTTTAACGCTGTCTTCAGTGTGGTGATCAGTAAATTATAACGATAAAAAATATCGTAAATCATATCTGTCAGAAAAGGTACGTCAATGCAAGGCCAATTATCCTGTTTTTTCATTAGTGTCTTGATTATCACGAATCATTCTATTGCCTCGTGGTTTGTCTTCCTAAGGGGGAATGACAATGCAGGGTTGTTCATCGTCAGAGTTTATGTACTGAAACGGATGTTGGCATGCGTTCGCCCGTGGGTGAGTTAATAGAAGAGTGTGGGCTTGTTTGTAATAAGGGTTGCTGGTCTGTCTGTGGGAAGGTTGCAGGGCAGGTGGCTGACTGCTGAGTGGTTTGACCATTGGCAGTCAGCGGTTCATGTAATGAAGCTGTGTGGTATTGGTTTTCGGGTTCAGGTTGTTGTTGGGAGCCCTGGCTATTATGGCTTGTTTCTACTGCTGGCGTTGATGGGTGGCTCTGGCTTGAGGTCACGGCGGTTGTCGGCAGTTCCACAGGGGGATGTGTGGACTGGCTGGCCGGGTTATCCAGAGGTCGGCTATCCGCTGCCGGATCAGGAGCTGGGGATTGTCTATCCAGATGGTCAGAAGGCAGGGTTGCAGCCGACTGGAAGGGGGATTGAGGCGGGGGGGGCGCTGGTGTATTGAGATTGATATAAGGTTCTGCCTTAAACAGCCAGTGCGGCGTATGCAGAAGAATTGTACCCACTATACCCAGCACAGATATGGAAAGGGTTATGGATATGACCATGCCGGCAAGATACATCCAGGTGTATTCAGAATCCGGTGAAGTGCCGGACTCCATAAAGTGCTTCCACTTATTGGCACCTTGCCTGACGTACTCTTCCACTGGGGGATTCTGGAGATAAGCCGCTTGCTGTGCTTTATCTTCAGGCTGTTTATCACCAGCGGGCTGCGGGTCAATTCTGCTATTTTCTGCCACTGGTACCTTTTGAACCGTTCTATCCCCCAGGTTCTCATGGGCATATTGCAGCAGCCCGGTAAAACCACCAAAACAAACACTGGACAGGACGGCCACTTTTCTGCAGGCAAAATTCAGACACTCGGCGGCTGTTGACAGTGACCGCATGACCACCCAGGCAGCATCACCTGCGGAAAAATTTGAACCCGTCTGTCCAGATTTGTACGAAGGTTCTTTTTCCTGGGAGGCAGCGGATGTTGCCGGTAGAGCAGCAGAGTAGGTTGAAGCTGTTGGTGTCGACGGTGGTTGTGGCAAATCCAAAGACTTTTCCTCCCGCTATGATGGTGCCGGTATTGCGGAGATTTAGCAGAAATATCAAACAGTGCCCGATTGGACAGATTCGTTACGGGGCATGAATCAGCCAATGTATCAGACATTCGCAGGCACTCTGGATTGATTCGACAGTTAGGAATTAACGTAAGTTCCAGTCTGATCAAGTAAAGGCCTGGTAAGAAAAATAGACTGAAATTTACCTTATTTAGAGGTCAGGCATTTGTTCCGGCACGGTTTTGTTGTATTTTGGGCGGCTTGATTTTTTATTGATTGTTTCCTGTCCACCGGAGCAGGGAGTTGTTGCTTGATTTGATGTCAGAGCCCCTGGCATCCACCGCAGTAATCCGGTTGAATCATCGAATCGTCGCAGGAAAAGGCAAATGTCCGATAGTCAAAACCCGTTGCTGAAAGATCTTCAGGCCCGCCAGCTTATCGCGCAGACCACTGCGGTTGAGGAACTGGACACTCATCTGAGCGAACAGCCCCGGGTGCTCTATTGTGGTTTCGATCCTACGGCTGACAGTCTCCATCTTGGCCATCTGGTGCCATTGCTGGTGCTCAAGCGTTTCCAGCAGGCGGGTCATAAACCCATTGCCCTGGTGGGTGGGGCCACCGGCCTGATTGGTGACCCAAGCTTCAAGGCGGCTGAACGTCAACTGAATACCCCGGATGTTGTGGCGGGCTGGGTTGAGAAAATCAAGGGGCAGGTGAGTCAGTTTATCGACTTCGATTGCGGCGAAAACTCCGCCGTTGTGGCCAATAATCTGGATTGGACCGGCGACCTCAATGTTCTGGACTTTCTGAGAGATATTGGCAAACACTTTGCGGTGAATGCCATGATCAACAAGGAGTCGGTACAGCAACGGCTGAACCGGGAAGGCTCCGGTATCTCCTTTACCGAGTTCTCCTACGCCCTGCTGCAGGGCATGGACTTTGCCGAGCTGAACCGCCGTTATGACTGTACCCTGCAGATTGGTGGCAGTGACCAGTGGGGTAATATTGTTGGCGGTATTGACCTGGCCCGCCGTCAGAATAAGGCCCGTACCTTTGGGTTAACGGTACCATTGATTACCAAGTCCGATGGCACCAAGTTTGGTAAAACAGAAGGCGGTGCGGTCTGGCTGGACTCCCGAAAGACCTCCCAATATGCCTTTTACCAGTTCTGGATGAACACCGCTGATGCCGATGTGTATCGTTTCCTGAAGTTCTTCACCTTCCTGAGCATGGAAGAGATTGAGGCCATTGAGCAAGCGGATGCTGAGCGTCAGGGCAGGCCGGAAGCCCAGAGAATTCTTGCCCGTGAAGCTACCCGCCTGGTGCATGGTGAGGAAGGTCTCAAGGCGGCGGAGTGCATCACCGAAGCACTGTTTTCCGGGGACATTACCCAGCTGTCAGAAACCGATATGGAACAGCTGAAGCAGGATGGCCTGCCCAGTGCCACCATCGAGCACAGCGGGCTGGAAGGCCAGGCTATGACGCAGCTGTTTGCAGAAGTCGGCATGGTGAAATCAGGCAAGCAGGTTAAAGATGCGCTGGCTAATAACGCGGTATTCTTTAATGGTGTCGCTCGTGGCTCGGCAGATAATATGAACCTGCCAGAATGCTTTGCAGCCCGGGGTGCCATGTATGATCGGTTCTTCCTGGTGAAACTGGGTAAGAAAAATCACTTTCTGTTTGAAGTGGTTTGATCGAATTGCCGCTCTTTGCTCTTTATTAAGAGAAGAGCGGTTCATTAAAAGCGTGCTCTTAAAAGCTCATGGTCATCGGGCAGTCTATTTTCTGTCAGCCTCCTGGTACATGGTTTCAATGAGTTTGACGGGTTA
>NZ_JBLYNS010000195.1:0-6989 GCF_049310205.1 Endozoicomonas sp. ALC013
TTGGAGAAAGACCAGCCCTTACCCGATTTAGGTCACCTCGATAAAGTCCAACTTTGATACTCCGCACTCTGGGCAATGCCAATCGTCTGGGATGTCCTCAAAACGAGTACCTGGAGGAATGTTTTCCTCTGGCCATCCCTTCGCCTCATCGTAGATCCACCCACAGACTTCACAAAGATACTTTTTCATTGTTAATTCTCTCCTCTCAGTGCGTTTAGCTCACCTGTTCCGGAAGGCACACAGGCATAGGTAAGCGCCTGACCGGTGAATTGAGCTAACTCTCGCAAGCTTGCTTCTGTGATGGCTGGCCACCAATTGGACTTTATTTTGCCATTGGCCTGTAAAACACCTGAGAAAGGCAGCCACGCGAGATCTCCTTGCACAATAAGGTCACACACACCACTGCTCGCTTACTGGACAAGCAGTGTGATTTGGCCTTCTTTCTCGTAGAAATTAATCTTGTTCAAAGTGACCTGTTATCCGACAGCCGGGGCTTGTTCAGCATCAAACGCCCAGACAAACTCAGAAATTCGCAAAGCCTGATCCTGACTGTCAAAAACAAAACCGCCCAGTTTTAAAAGGAAGTCATCAAGAGAAGCAAATGTGCCGTCATGGCCATAACCAAATCCTCGCACCTGATCCCCCATGTGCTCTGAACCCAGATAACTGGTGCCAAACATTCCAACTTTCTGGTACATATTGCGCAGGTGGGGAATCTTGAAGTCTTGGGAAACTAAAGGACCTTCGCTGGTAATTTTCTTATCGGTACCAAACAGTCCATTCTCAGCATCCAGTTTGTGGCAGCTGTTACAACTGGCTACGCCACGGTCAAGGGCCGCATTGTAGTAATCACTCTGTCCTTGAGCCTGCCGGGGAGTGAGAGTGTTATCCAGATTGCGGACCGGGTTCGGACGGGACTGAATACCCAGAGCAAAGTCCGTCAACTTCTGTAGCTGCCACTCCGGTAACATACCATCGCGACCCAACAAGCCAGGGAACGCCACCCGGAATTCTTTAAAAACAGCCGCCTCCACACTCTCTTCCACCCCATTCACAATTTCGCGGTTGACGCCAGTCCGGTCTCCCCGCCAGTGCATGGGACCACTCAAACTGATGCCGCGGAATGTCTGTGTAGTCATCGGACCTTTCATCGGGTGAAAGGTTCTGGATTTCAGTGGAGCCAAGTTCCCGGGAGACTCTTCCAGTGGGTTTTCAACAACATGCTCATCGGGATTCCCGAGATCCCAGGCCAGCCCATCATTATCACCAAAGATGTGGCAGGAACCACAGCTGACAGTACCATTGCTTGATGTTTGCATGGCGTCGTGCATGAATGGGCGCCCCTCTCGCACATAGATGGGTTCGGGGTTATAGAGGTCCTTCTGATTAACCACTTCCTGACTGGCTGTTTCCACCACCGACAGCTGGTTGTCAAAACGTGAGTAGACATACAGATATTGCTCATTCACCCCGAGAACCAGGCCGACAGGCCCTCCTGGCACTTTGATGAAGCGGGTGCTGTAAGGGTCGTAATCGCCGGACTCCATGGAGGAGGTTTGTATCTGAGCAATTTTTCCCGAGCTGAATGTCGCGAGGTACATGGTTTCACCACTGCCGGTTACAGCCATGCTCATGGGCTGGGCCAAACTCCTTTCTTTGTCCGAAGCTGAGACGGACTGCCCCATCGGCAAACTGAAGTCTATATGTTCGTTCAGGTGTACTGAAGACACAGAGTCATCCTGAATCACTGTCACTTGATTTTTTACAAAACGCCCACGCACGGTTGTGCTTCTTTCGCCAGGCCCTTCGAAACGGATATCGTTCAGGGCTTCGGTATTACTGGCATACACAGCACCCGTCGCCGGGTTAACCGCCATATTGAGGATTACAGAGCCAACTCCCGACCAGCTCCCCGTCACCTCTGCTGGGTTGGCTCCAGCATCAATGGCGAACACATCCTTATCCGGTAAACTGAAACGAACCTTGCCATCACGCATAATACCATCCCCATCCACCCAACTTTCACCGTTGTAGCGCACGATGACTCCAGTCTCTGGCGCCTCAGCACCATCCACACTGGCATGTGGGCCGACCTTTCCCTGCTCCATAGCCTGGGGGAAAATGGCGGTGGTTTTGTTGCCGGTTAAAAAAACCGCCGCATACACTGTCTGCCCGTCCGGGCTCACGGCCAGGGCGCTGGGAGTGTCGGTGAATAGAGAGAGTATGGTCTGGGGTGCACTGGGCGCTGCGCCATCAAACACCCAGACATCTGCGCGACCAATACCGGGTGTCCGCAGATCATCGATGGAGAAGTCAGGACGATGCTGACCGCGCCGGGCCGTGGTGATAAACCCCCGCTGTTGTTGTGGCCCGGCAAAGACAATATCGCGGGGCTCATCCCCCACCATCAGGGTCTGCGTCACCCGGGGGCGGCCCTTGATATCGACGATGCTGACACTGTCAGACATATGGTTAACCACCCATACCTCATGATCGTTACGTACCGCTACAGCCACCGGGTCCATACCCACAGGAACGGCACTGATGCGGGTCAGCTGGTCATGCCTAGCCCGGTAGATCTCCAGGCAGTTGGCCGGGGTGTTGGCCACGAACAGATAACGACCATCGGCCGAACGGGCCAGTGGTCGCACCGGATCACGCTCAAAATTAACGTAGTTGTCACTGCTCACCCGAGCATGGCAATTGAAAACTGGCTGAGTGATTAGTGGCTTCTGCCGGTTTTCCTCGAAAAAATGGCTAGTTTCCAGCGTGCTCAAGGAGGCGCTGGCAGTGAGCGGTAATAGGCACAGTACTGCTAGTGCTCTCACTTGTTTTAGTTCTTTGAATGTATACATATTTATGTATCTTTATCTGGCCAGTGCCGGTTGAAAAAAGTCCACGACCTGCTGGTGTACATCGCGGTTGATCAGTGGCCGGAAATGATCCAGTCCCTCTGTGGTATGCACGTCTGTATCACCCAGTGCTTTCGCAATCCTATGGGCATGGGAGTGACTGACAATTTTGTCGTCCTTGTCGTGTATCACTTTGACCGGCCAAGGGTAATCGGCCCCGTGCAGGCCAATATCCCAGTGGCTCACCGGTACCCCATTATCCGCCAGCAGCTGATTGAGAATGCGCTGGCGAATGCCGGGTCGCAGTTGCATAAAACCCTGGGACCAGATATCCAGCACATCCAGCAGAGAGAAGGGTGTGGCAATCAGCACCATCTGGCGGATGTCATCTCTGGGCGCACAGGCGGCCATGGCGATAATCCCCCCCAGCGAGTGGGCCACGACCTGCCGCACTGGGCCGATGTCAGACAGTCTGTCGATCACCGCTGTGGTAGCGGCCACACACTCGGCCATGGTTGTGTAATCCCCCTCGGTACCGCCGTGGGCGGGGGCATCAAAGGCCGCCACCCGGTACCCCTGCGCCAGCAAGGGCTCGACAAAACCAAACATGCTGGCGCAGTTGGCACCCCAGCCATGAACCAGGAGGATGATGTCACCCTCTTTATTGGACTGGTCAGGCCCCTCCCAGAGGTAAATCTCTTTTACCCGCACCTGCTCCTTGTTCAGAGCGATGGCTTTTGCACCTCTGGGTGTTAACGCCTTACTGTGAGGGTTCGCTTCATTTCTGGACTGGGCGAACAGCCGGGTCGCTAGGCGCCCGGCCAGGGGCGGTGCCAGATAGGACAACAAGCGCAGTTGAAACCTGTTCCAGTCTTCTTTAGCCATAATTCCCCCTCAGGCCTGGCTGGCGTTAGAGTGATGACTGTCCGGGTGCTGCTTGTTCTGGCTGTTACGGGCACTGACGTAGTAACCCGTCTCCGGATCGTAGAAATGACACTGTGTCACGATCTGCCAGAGGGTGCTGAACCGGAACGGCTGCTCACGAATCATCCCAGGGAACGCCTCTTTCAAGGCTTTTTGTGCCTTGGGAAGGTTATGGAAAGGCACAGTGGGTGCCGCATGGTGAGCCGCATGAACCGAGATGTTGTGGGTCAGCCACAGCAACCAACGGGGGTAGAGATAGTCCGTCGTCAGCAGAATACGGCTGCCGTTCAAAGACCAGTTTTCTTTCTCCAGAAACGGAACATCCACCGCCGTGTGGTGCATCAGCGTGGTGATGCTGAACCAGGCGTGGGTGAACAACAGCGGCAGCAGGAAGTACAGCACGACGCCGGTGAAGCCTGTGAAATACCAAAGGGCCGGGAACAGCACGGCACTGACCAGGGCAATAAATACCATCGAGCGACGTACATCCTCCCGCTGGTTCTTACGCGGGTAGAAAGACGGCCTGAAAGCAGACACCCACCAGTAATGCACAGTACCCGCCCAGAAGCCCACAGAACGGGTAAACAGATAGACCAGCTGTTCCCGGCGGGGCATACGGTCGTAAACTTCCCGGGACACGGGCCGCCAGTCGGTGTCCATCTCCAGGTGGTTGGTTGAGCCGTGGTGCATGTTGTGCACATGGCGCCAGGCATGGAATGGATACAACAGCGGAATCAACGACAGGTGACCGACAACCATATTGAGCAGCTTTGAGTTTGAAAACGATCCGTGACCACAGTCATGGGCAATACAGTGCAGACCCCAGCCGCCCAGACCGGCAGTAATCAGCAGGCCAATGGTCAGCAGCCAGTGGGGAGAGTAGGCAATCCCGACAATGCTGCCCAGGTACAGGCCATAGCTGACCAGAAACCCGGCCATCGAACGCACCACATTTTTCTTGAACAGCTCTTTGGGAATCGTCTGACCAATCTGCGCAGTCTTCAGATCTTCAATACGCTGGATGTATTCCCGGTAGTTATCATCCGCGTGTACGGGTATGGATGAAGTAGTCATTGTCTTTCTCCTGCTCACGCCGCCTAGGTGGAAGTTGCAATGACACGGGCGACATCATCGATGCAGGTGTTTTCGAACAGCAGTGCCGGAGACAACCGCTGCTCAACCACCTTCTCCAGCTCGCCGGTGACCTTGACCGCGAACATGGAATCCAGCCCGTACTGCTCGAAGGGTTTGGCACTGTCGATGGCGCTGACATCGGTTTTTAACTGCCTGGCCAAACGCTGGCACAACCATTCCCGCACGGCGGCTTCATCATCACCATCAATCGTGGCGACGTCGCTGTCAGAGAAAGCATTTTTCAGTGAAGAGAGAATTCCCATGGGTTCAGTCCTTTGTCTTTGTACTTGTGGTTGTTGTTTTTTATGGCCGATCAGATCTTTTCTGACTCAGGCAGCGTTAATTCATGAATGCGCTTCTGGCTGGGGAACTTCAGGTCGTGCACCAGTCCGAGCTTCGCCATCAGTGCCAGCACCCAGCCGGTGAGATCCGGCTCATACCAGTAAATGCTGTGACGGTAATTAATAGGGAAAGCGTGATGGTTATTCTGCTGGCCCTCACCGAAGGCCAGTACGGCCACCAACCAGTTGTTACGACTGTGATCGTCGGTACGGAACTGCTTGCCACCGTAACGATGGGAAATGGAACCCACCATCCAGGCAGACTGATTGGCGCAGAACATGCGCGCCAGTCCACCGAAGATAAAGCCCAGCCAGGCACCCTCCAGAGTGCCGGTGATCAGGCCGCCCAGCACCACCGGAATGGCAAACCCGAGCACCACCCACACCAGGTAGTACTGATTGACAAAGAAGTAGGTGCGGTCCCGCAGTACATCCTTGGCGTAATGGGACCAGACCGAGATACTGCGCTCCAGCATCCAGGGCATATGGCTATACCAGAGCCCGACCAGTTTGTTCTGGTGCAGGTTCGGCGAATGGGGGTCACCGGGTTTATCACTGTAAATGTGATGACGACGGTGGGTAGCCACCCAATACAGCAGTGGCCCCTGAGCCGCCATGGAACCCATGATGGTGAGCAGGGCTTTCATTTTCGGACCGGCATCAAGGCCTCGGTGGGCGGCCATCCGGTGCAGCCCGGCGGTCACCCCGAACATATGGACGAAGTACATCACCCCTAACATTACCCAGGCCCAGGCAGGCACCGAGCCCTGCCATATCAGTCTGACAGCTTCGATCATCCCGATAGCAGGAATCACCATAACCCCGAGGGCAAAGATACGCTGCATCTGCGCGGCCCGGCCTTCGAGATAGGCGACACCGGGCACAGACGTCTGCAGGTCGGCCAGTGATAGGCTGTCTGCGCTCATTTTATTTCCTCTCCGTGATAATTTTTCCGGTGTCCGCCTGATAGCGGCGAATATTCCGGGCCAGACCGAGTCGTCCCATCGACTCGATAAATATCCCCGACAGATCCAGCTGCCAGCGGGACTGGTGATCGTTGCGTGCCCCCGAAGGGAACGCATGGTGATTGTTGTGGAAGGAGCCACCCACCGAAGGAATGCACAGCAGGAACACATTACGGCTGTTATCTGTCACCTTGTGGGGCTGGCTGCCCAGGGTGTGGCACAGGGAGTTCACCGACCAGGTCACATGGTCGAGCAGGAAGATGCGCAGCAAACCGCCCCATATCAGCCCGCGCCAGACCCCCTCCCAGGCGCTGGACAGCACACCGCCAATCGCAGCCGGCAGAAGCAACCCCACCATCACCCACAGCAGATACTGACTGTTGATGGTGATCAGCTCCCGACGGCGCAGCAGATCGGGGGCATAACGGGCCCAGCTGGCCTGCTCCCGGGCAAACAACCAGCCCATATGAGCGTGAAACAGACCCGCTATGCGTCCGGAAGCCTTTTTGCCAGTGCTCTGGTAATAGGGCGAGTGGGGATCACCGGGTTTGTCGGTATGAGCGTGATGCTTGCGATGCGTCGCTGCCCAGAACAGTAAAGGCCCCTGGGCCGCCATGGACCCCAGAATGCCCAGCAGCCAGGTGGTGGCCAGCGGGCCTTTAAATGCTGTATGGGAAAAAAAGCGGTGGAAACCGACTTCGATTCCCAGGGCCGTGGTAAAGTAAAACACCGCCAACAATACCAGCTCCAACGTGCCCACCTGACCAGTAACC
>NZ_JBLYNS010000196.1:0-6888 GCF_049310205.1 Endozoicomonas sp. ALC013
GCGTTCACCGGGACTAAAGAGGCATCCCAGGCAGGTGATGGCAATAATATTGTGCCAGAAGACGATAGCTGGCCAGGATTCAGTGGGCTCCCTGTCGGTCAACCCGATTCGGCTTATCAGTTTGCTACACTGCCGTCATCGTCTTTTGCGACGGCTGATCCAGCGGCAACGCCGGTAGCTTCACCGTCCTCTTATGATGCCCTTTCGCCTCAGACCGAAACAAAGTTAGCGTATTTGAGTGGTCACATGGAACAATTGTTGGGGGGGGGGCAGTGGGGGGATGGTCAGATAACGGAGTGTCGAAATCAGAGTAACCAGTTGGGCGAAGTAAAAAAGTGTTTTGGGGTTTGCAATGATATTAAATCATTAACTAACGAAAACCCGGACAAAGCTGAAGTTTTGATGACTACTTCAGTCAGTGATAGTCAACAAACTGCTGCTACAACAAGATGGAGAGCTGGGAACTTCTCATGTTACACAGGCTGGAGAGCTGGGAACTTCTCATGTTACACAGGACTTTATGAGTCGAAGAGGTTCTTGAAAGGAAAGCCTTATTTAATGAGGACAGTGCAGCATTTACCACCTCCCGGTACCAAAATATCCAGACAAGAACCGCATCGAGATGCAGATATGACTTTCATGTGACAAAATAATCATCTGTAGTAGATCGAGCTCGAGAAATCACCTGACAGGGATAAAGGGTATGAACGATTAGAGATTACAACGGGTTCCGTTATGCATTCCCACTGGGGGCGTGGGAACGAGGCATTTATCCATGTACTTAAGTCAAACTATTTGTGTACTGAATTCCAGCTTTTTATCGAATTGTTGCAGCTCGGAGATTTTTTGATCAATTGTTTCGCTTTTGTTATGGCTGGCGGATCCGGAGAGAGTAGAGAATGTGTTGTTTATCATCTCGAGATCTCCCATTATCAAGCATGCTCTGCCTCTCATCGATAATGCATTGAATTCTGACAAGTTCTGGTCGATGGGGGTGGAAAGCAGGTTATTAGCTGCTTGCATCACCTCCTCCAGATTGTTCAAGAGCTGATCAGTATCACTTGCAAGCCAGGGAAGCGCCAACGGATAGGCAACATTTTCCTTCTTGCCAGATTGCGTGTCCTGATTCCCAACAGGCAAAGCGACGGCTCTTTCCTGAAGGGAAGGGCCTGTGCTTTCTGACGGGCATTTAGAACATTCATTACCAATAGTACTGGGTTTAACCTCTTTGTCACCAGCCTGGCCGACTTGTTCATCCCTTGATGGTGGAACATATTCTGCAAGAGCGGTAGTACTGGTTTGCGGTAGGTTAATCATTCCTGCTTTCCTCTTTGACTGAGTTAAGGCTTGGGATGCTGTCGAGGTGAAGCTTTATGCTCTCCTGCTCTCTCAGACTTCATGGGGGCTGGTGGCAGTCAGAACAGCGTCAGGTTATATCTTTAACCGCGGACTGACCGATGTGATCGAAGATTTCATGGCCAATCAAAAATAACGTTCGTATTTTCTTGGTCATCCAATTCATACGCTGCTTTCAGCCTGGAAACGTATTGGTTCAGCTCGGAGATTTTTTGTTCGATTGTTTCGCTGTCGCTGGGGAAATTTGGGTGAAGATGATGGAGATGTCCCAGTGAAGTGAGTGCTATGCCAGTCATTAGGTGTGCATCACGCTTTGACCAGTTTTGGTCAGGGGGATAGGAAAGTACTTCAGTAGCGCTTTTCAGAACCTCATCCCGCAGGGTGGTAGTTGCATGTATACTATAGTAAGGATTAATCATTTTTGCAGAACTGCTAGCCTCGGAATTATTTTCGCCTGATATTGAAAGTGAACTAGTGTCGGGTATTTGTATCTCATTTCTGGTTTTAAATGTACTGTCGTACATTGGGTGCAAACAACCTGACTCAATCAGCTCGAGTAAGTTGGAATAAGTATCAGCTAACAAGGCGAATTCCATGACAGGAGAGTCAGCAATCGCCTTGAGCCGTGTGAAACGATCCCCAAAAAACATGTCAACGGTTCTTTTCTGAAGAGAATAACCTGCGATTTCTGGCGGGCATTCCGAATGTTCATTGTCAATATCACTGGGTTTAACCTCCCTGAGACCAGCAAAAGCACCGGCGAATGGCTCAGACTCTTTTGACGGCGGAACATCGGCCGCTGGAAGTAGAGTATTGGTTGGAGATAGTTTATTCATTTCTGTTTCCTGTGAAGGCTGGGTAAAACCTTATGCGCTTCTGTTGTCAAACCGGTCTGGCAGTAGTCAGAAAAGCGTGAGGTTATATCTTCAAAAAGCGAACTGAACAATGTGATCAAGGATTCCATGGCCGGTATACTCAAGATTCTTTGCAAGCTTTGAAACATATAAATTTGAGATTTAGTTACTTCCTGATTTTGGACTAATAAAACAGGAAATAGTTCAAATGACCCGTCTGAATGCTCAAGAAATGACAGTGGAATGGATTAAACATCTTATTGCTGCTTACATGCCTCTTCCATCATTGGTTGAAGATCTTCTACGGTGGTCATTTTCTTCCCATTGGGTACGAAGATAATTGCTTCGTCAAGAGCGCCAATACATCGTCCCTGGTACTCTGGAATTTTGCAGGCATCAAAATACGTTTGCAGGTGTTCGTGAAAAATTGCACTCCCTGTAGCATTGTTGGTGTGCGTTGGCCTTTCGCCGATAAATAGTACAGGCTTGGTTATGCCCCAGGCTCTGAGTATTTGATAATCATCGACATGTTCTTGTGAGAAATATTCTTCAAGCGCTGGCAAATATGTCGGTAGGGGTGGCCAGCTGATTACCAGAAAATCGGATCTATGCTGATATTTCACCACTGTATCGAGTGAGTTTTCATTCCGAACAGCTATCGGTGGTGAAGCCGCAGCCGGGTGTTGATAATTGCTGTGGTTGTCACTTACCACCATCCTGAAACCATACTTTTTCAGAAAGTAAGAGAGATACCCCTTACCTCCCATCACTTCGATACCTCTCTTGCAGTTCAATGATCGCAGTTTCTCTGCCACAGGATTCAACCAGACAGACGACGGGGTAAAGTACAATCCAAATTCATCTTCCAATCGGCTGCTACCTCTAGCCTCTGCCAACAATGTATCTCTGAACAAGGCATATAACTTAGGGCTCTCTGCGTGATGCATCGCATTAAATTTTTTGAGTCCCTCTTCATGGCCCCTGGTATGATATTCATCGGGTAAGTCGAACCGTTTGAGCTGGTTAAAATAGTGTTCGTTGTTGTCTTGATAACGCCCAAGTGTCAGAATAAATTTAATGTCATCATCACTAAACTCACTGATGATCTCTAACAGTGTTTTCTGATCAAGTACTCGAAGCAGATTCCTGAAGCACCTGTTTTTAAAACTGGTGCAATCAGACTTAGTTATATTGTCTACTTTCGTTATTTTAAAATCAGACGTCTGTTTCGGCATCTCTGCAGCAGCCAGGGCACCACTTTCCTGTATGTCTACTATACTCTTTGCAGCGACTGGCTTTGGAAATGAGTTATCATCTCCTTGGCTGGGTGATGGCTTACGTGAACCAGCTATCGCCCTTGACGGCATATTTGCTAATAAATTATCCATTTTTAAACATCTGTCTGGAAGATTTGTAAAACAGGTAGAGATATCTCTCAAATTCATTAACTCTGACTTTCATTCACCGGTTTGGTTCCATTGGTTGGTGAAATTTTTTGGAGGTGCTTCCAGTCATTTAATGCATTTGAATGCTTACATTGAGCGATTGAAGGGAGATCAGCAGGTGGATGATCAGATAACAGAGTGTCGAAATTCGATGCGGAGGATCAACGCAGAACTGGCCAGCATAGAACCAGTGGAATTAAGAATTCCGGTTTGTTCGGTGAATAAACCCACTATTCACCGAACAAAATGGAGTTTTTATCCTTAAATTTCTGCCATCCTTGATACAGTGTCGCCCGGGCGGGCGTTATTCTCAAACAGCCTCTGAAGATTGCTTCTCTTTCGGCAGCCTATGTTCATATTGAACAATATTTTCTTCGTCCACAGACTCCAGTTTTACATCAAAGCCCCACAGGCGGTGAAGGTGTTTGATGATTTCACTGGTGCTGTTCTTATCAAGGGGCCTTCCTTTGTGCATGTAATGACGAAGGGTCAGTGAACGGTCACCACGGACATCCACGTTGTAGACCTGGATATTGGGCTCCCGGTTCCCCAGATTGTATTGTGCGGCCAGATTTTCCCTCAGCTGACGATAGCCTGTGTCATCATGGATGGCATCCACCTCAAGGTAAGGGTTAATTTCATTGTCGTCGATGCTGAACAGCCGCATATCGCGCATGACCTTAGGCGACAGGTACTGAAGAATGAAGCCTTCATCCTTGAAATTCTGCATGGCGAAGTGCACCGCATCCAGCCAGTCACTGTCGGCCAGGTCCGGGAACCACTGCCGGTCTTCATCCGTCGGATTCTCACAGATCCGGCGTATATCCCGGAAGATATTGAAGCCCAGAGTGTAGGGGTTGATGCCACTGTATCTTGGGTCGTCAAAATCCGGCTGGAATACGACACTGGAGTGAGAGTGCAGGAATTCCATGATAAAGCCTTCGGTAATCAGGCCTTCGTCGTACATCTCATGCATCAGGTGGTAATGCCAGAACGTTGCCCAGCCCTCGTTCATGACCTGGGTCTGTCTTTGCGGGTAGAAATATTGGGCAATCTTACGCACAATGCGGATAATTTCCCGCTGCCAGGTTTCCAATAGCGGCGCATTCTTTTCAATGAAGTACAGCAGGTTCTCTTCCGGATCCTTGGGGAAGCGGACGGTTTTTTTCTGCTGTTCAGTCTCGCGGACCGGGATGGTTCGCCAGAGATCATTCAGGTTGCGCTGAATATACTCCTCCCGCTCCTGTGAGAGTGCCTTTTCCTGCTCCGCAGACATGGGTGTTGCCCGAACGTAGCGATTAACGCCCTGATTCATCAGGGCGTGGCAGGCATCCAGAATATCCTCGACGGCGCTGATGCCGTACTTCTCTTCGCATTTGGCCAGGTAGCTTTTAGCGAACAATAGGTAATCAATAATGGCACTGGCATCGGTCCACTGCCGGAACAGATAGTTACCCTTGAAGAAAGAGTTATGACCATAGCAGGCATGGGCAATCACCAGCGCCTGCATCGGCATGGTGTTTTCTTCCATGAGATAGGCTATGCAGGGATTGGAGTTGATCACTATCTCATAGGCCAGCCCCATTCTTCCCTGCTGGTAGTTCTGCTGGTTGCTGAGGAATGTCTTGCCATAACTCCAGTGGTTATACATCAATGGCATACCAACAGAGGAATAGGCGTCGAGCATCTGCTCAGAGCTGATCACCTCTATCTGGTTGGGATAGGTATCCAGCCGGAACTTGTCGGCCAGCCGGGCAAACTCCCGGTCATAGGCCTCCAGCAACTCGAATGTCCAGTCGGAACCGGTGGAAAGCGGCTCTTTTCTTTTTTTCGGTGTTCTTACCGGTGCTTCAACTTCCAACATGACTTCCCTCCTTTTTCTCAAATAAGCGGCGGAAGGTTGGGTAAATGTCCGCATAGCTGCGGATCTGCTGCATGGCAAAATGTCCCGGATGTGCCTGCTCTATTGCCTTGTACTCATACCAGAGGTTCTGGTGATGGCGATCGGTGATCTCTACATAGGAGTAGTACTGACAAACCGGCAGCAACTTTTCCAGAATAATATCGTGACATTTACTGGAGTCGGCTTCCCAGTTATCGCCATCAGAGGCCTGGGCGATATAGATATTCCATTCGTTGGGGGAGTATCGGTCAGTGATGATTTCATCAGCCAGGCGCAGGGCTGTGGATACCACCGTTCCCCCGGTTTCCCTGGCGTAGAAAAAGTCATGCTCATCACACTCACGGGCTTCGCTGTGATGTCGGATAAAGACGACTTCTACCGCTTCATAGTTTCTCTCAAGGAACAGATAGAGCAGCAGGAAGAAGCGCTTGGCCATGTCCTTTATTTCCCGGGTCATGGAGCCGGAAACATCCATCAGGCAGAACATTACGGCCTTGCTGGAAGGCTGGGGTACTTTGGCCATGTTATTGAAACGCAGGTCAAAATCATCAATAAATGGCAGGCGCTTCAATTTCTTGTTAAGTACATTGATCTCTTCACGGAGTCGGCGGGCCTGAAGCTGGTCAACTTCATCCGGGCTGACTTCCATTTCCCGCAGCTCTCGTTTCAGTGTTCTGATCACTTTCCGGTCTTTGCCAGAGAGTGCTATCCGCCGTGCATGGGCAGCACGCAGTGATCGGACCACGTTCAGGCGGTCAGGGGAACCGGCCGTGGTAAAACCTGCCCGCTTTAATTTATAGTCTGTGCTGTCTTTCAGCTCTTTCCTGACCAGATTCGGCAGTTCCAGATCATCAAACAGGTACTCCAGAAACTCATCACGATTGATCTGGAAGGCAAAGTCATCAGCGCCTTCACCGCTGTCACTGGCCTTGCCATCTCCTGTGCCCTGGCCACCACCGCCCGGTGGTCGCTGAATACGATCGCCCTGGTTAAACTCTTTATTACCCGGATGCACATGGCCATGATGCCCCCCCTGACCATGATGGAAAAAGGGTTCACTCAGATCTTTTTTTGGGATGGTAATATTGCTGCCGCTTTCAACGTCGGTGATTGAGCGTTGATCAACAGCACCCTGTACAGCCTCTTTGACCAGGCTGCGGTAACGCCTCAGAAAACGCTGTCGGTTGACAGTGCTCTTCTTTTTTCCGTTGAGGCGTCGGTCGATTATGATGCTCATAAAGACGCTCCCCCGATGGTTGCTAATGTTCGCTTAATAGAGAGTTGCCCTGGCTAATACAGGGCATAAGTAGCTAACCATATGAAATCATAC
>NZ_JBLYNS010000197.1:0-6860 GCF_049310205.1 Endozoicomonas sp. ALC013
ATAGGGGAGACGTGGTAAGAGAAATACCTGCCACTTTGGTCTATTCGTTTAGAGTGTTATTTTTTCAAAAAGTTCATCGAGCTGAGTTTATTCGATCTTCTTCAGGATGCATCATCTCAAGCAGTGTCGTAATAAATGCCTTCCTTTTGATCTGGTAGCCATTAACCTGTGGAGCTGTTGATAGCCAGCCGTTAACCCTTTGCTCAAAATCATGACGGCAAACATGGCCAGTCAATTTCATTTGCAGATGCTCAGTCAGTGCATGCAGGCGTTGTTGTTCAAGCGCGGTGGCCGAACCGTCATTTGTCCCGGATCTGCCTTCAGAGTGCAGAGCGATAAACTGCCTGGCTTTATTCAGGGTAAGCAGGCAGCGTAGAAGTAAGCCATAAATACGTTCATCGGTATTTTGGGGGCTATTAAAAAGAAGGGTACGGGGGACGTCAAATACCGGCCCGTTTTGCAATTGCTCTGTCAGCGGATCAAGGTTCTCAGCAAGGTATTCCAGCGTATCATTGAGCAATCGGGTTTCTTCAGCAAACGACAAACACCATACCGGCCTGGCAACGCCGGGAACCTCAACGGCCAATCCTGTTGTATTTTGGGCTACCCTGGCGTCAACACTGACCTGAAACCCCAATGCCCTGGTCGCCAGATCACCATCTTCAAGGTCAATATTGTAGGCACCTGGCAGTTGAATCGCCGGACATCCCGGGACTGGTGAGATGATGATGCTTTTGGGGATGTCTGAATCCCTGTCGGTGTTAAGCGTCTGCAGCTTGGCAAGGAGTGTTCTGGTTGATTTTTCTGTCGTGCAGATAATGTCAATATCATTAAATACTGAGCAGAGGTTCTGTAAAAAACGGGCGTAAGAACCGGTAATCAGAATGGCTGGATCGTTATAAGAACCATTGATTTCCTGAATAATTTCCAGCACTTTCAGCGTTAGCGGAGTTAACTGTCGGGTCGACTTGTCCGGAACATCCGATCTGCCTGTTGTTAACGGTGGCTCCAGAGTTTGAGCCGCACTGGCGGTCACTGCCCGGGTGGCGCAGGTATTTTCTGTTTCATCCCGGTATTCCCTGACCTGATAAGGGCGTTGGCATTCCTTCCCGGGACTGGCAACGGATACCTCTACCGTGTTTGTTCGTTCAAACAATAAATTATCCATTATATTGGCTTCAGGACTGTATTGTTCAAACCAGCGGCCTAAAGCACGCTGCCAGTTGCTTCTTTTATGAAAACTCTGGAGGCACTCCAGAACCTGATGCCTGTGGATTTGTCGTCCATCAACAGGCTGGCTCCTGACATAGCAGTACGCCAGGAAGAAAAAATGCAGGCGTGCGTTCTGAAATGAGCGCTTCAGTGTTTTGATGGATTGCGATACCTGTTGTGCTGACACTCTCTGATGATCAATGGTCAATTCATTCTGCATCGCCATGAATTTCAATATGCATTGCAGTCGTTGCTGCTCATCTTTGACCGGTACGCTGTTTAAGATTTGCCAGGCCTTTTGCATGATATCCTGGGCTTCACTGGTTTCATCGCACTTATGAGATTGTTTCAGCTTTTTAATCAGATATCTGGTTTGCCCTGAAGAATGGTCCCCGGGTGCTGCATCAAACGCTGCTAATACCTGCCGGTTATCCAGGTAGTTGCCATGCAATTTTCTGGCATTCAATGCCAGCAGAGAGTAGAAAATCGCTCTTTCGAGCAACCAATTACCACTTTCATAATCCCGGATCACCGCTTCCGGTGTCACCTGTCGGCCATTCAATGGCAGGCCTCTCAGGCAACATTCGGCCTTGAAGCGCACTGTGGCCAGTTGGCCATCCGGACTATCCGGGAACTCCATAACCACCTCATCCGCTGTGACCTGCCTGCCTCCCAACGTCAGGCCCCTCAGGCAACATTGTTGCTTAAATCGTGCCAGCGCCAGTGGTGCCCTGGCGGCCTGAAAATTCCTAACAACAGTATCCGGCGTGACCCGCTGGCCATTCAACGGCAGGCTTTTCAGGCAACATTCTGCTTTGAAGCGCGCCAGCTCCAGCGTTGCCCTGGCTGCCTGATAAGCCTTAACCACGGCACCCGGTGTGACCTGATGGCCATTTAATGCCAGGCCTTTCAGGCAACATTCCGCTTTGAAGCGTGCCAGCGGGAGTATTGCATTGATTTCCAGGCACCCCTTAACCACCGTATCCGGTGTCACCTGCTGGCCATTTAACAGCAGGCCGCTCAGGCAACATTGTTCCTTAAAGCGCATTATTCCCAGTCTGCCTTCCGGGTCATCCGGGAAACTCTCAATCACCGTATCCGGTGTGATCTGATGACCATTCAGCAGCAGGCCCTTCAGGCAACACTCCTCTTTGAACCGTGCCAGTTCCAGTGTTGCTTTGGCTGCCTGACAACTCTTCACCACCGCATCCGGTGTGAGTAGCTGGCCATTCACTGCCAGGCCCTTCAGACAACATTCCGCCTTGAAGCGTGCCAGCCCCAGTCTGCCTTCCGGACTATCCGGGAAAGCCTGAATTACCGCAGCCGCTGTGACCTGCTGACCATTCAGGGTCAGGCTTTTCAGGCAACATTGCTCCTTAAAGTGCGCCACCCCCAGTTTGCCTTCCGGACCATCCGGGAAATCCCTGACCACGGTATCCGTTCTGACAGATTGGCCATTCAAGGTCAGGTTCCTCAGGCAGCATTCCGCCTTGAAGCGCGCTATCGCCAGCTGGCACTTGTTATTTCGACCTGGTTCCCGATTGAATTCCTGAATAACCTGATCCGGCGTTACTTTTCTATTGTTATGCAGAGTGTTTTGTAAGCAGAGTCTTTGCAGGAAGAAGCCACCTCTGAGCGAGGTCGTATCATTGCCATAGGCTCTAAGCACATCAGCTGAGGTGATTTGACGTCCGTTTAGTGGTGTTTTTTTCCAAAAGGCATTCTCAATACGCCTGGCCTCACCCATGGTGGAGGCTGTGCTTCTATGGCAGCGATGGCTGGAGATTCTTTTACCGTTAAATGTATTTGTGGAGCAGTCAGGCATCCTGCCTGAACCGGTTTGTCGGTCAGCCCGGGCAGCAGACTTTGGGTAGAAGTCGGTTGAAGTGGGTGCTTTCAGAATAAAACCCTGCGCACTTGGCATGTAAATACCACCGTTTGACCTCAGAGTGATTGTTAGGTTCCATTTAAGGTGTGCCAAGCCATGGTCATCACCTGATTTGCCACAACAAATCTATAATTATTGATGAGGATTAGTATCGATAACAGTTTTGGTTAGCTACTTATGCAGGATGCATCATCGCAAGCAGTGTTTTGGTAAAGTCCTTCTTCTGGAGCTGATGATCATTAACAGGCTGAGTTGTCGATAGCCAGTGGTTAATTGTGTGTTCAAAGCCATGACGGTAAACATGGCTATGTAATTTCGCTTGTAGATTTGCAGCGAGTGTATGCAGGCGCTGTTGTTCTTTTGCCTGCGGGGTAGTCTGGCCGTCAGGTTTTCCGGGTTTTTCTGCAGAGTGCAGGGCGATAAACTGCCTGGCTTTATTCAGGGTAAGCAGGCAGCGCATAAGCAAACCATAAATACGTTCATCGGTGTTTTGGGGCGTGTTAAAAAGCAGGGTTCGAGCTAAGCCAAATATCGCTCCTTTTTGCAATTGTTCTGTTAGCCTGTCAAGGTTCCTGGCAAGGTATTCCAGCGTATCGTTCAGTAACCGGGTTTCTTCCGTAAACGACAAACACCATACCGGCCTTTCAACGCCGGGAACGTGAATAGCCAGTTGTGCGGTATTTTCATGGGCTACTCTGACATCAATACTGACGTGAAGCTCCATTGCTTTCCTCCCCAGATCACCGGCTTTAAGTTGAATATTGTAGGCGTGTGGCAGTTTAATGGCCTGACATCCCTCGATTGGCCAGATGGTGACGCTTTTGGCGATTTCAGAATCCCAGTCGGTGTTCAGTGCCTGCAGCCTGTCAAAGAGTGTTCTGGAGGACGCTTCTTCCGTGCAGACAATGTCAATATCATTAAATGATGAGCAGAGATTCTGTAAAAAACGTCCGTAAGAACCGTTAATCAGCAGAGGGGGGATGGTATAAGAACTATTGATTTCCTGAATAATCTCCAGTGTTTTCAGTGTTAGCGCATTTAATCGTGGAACCGGCTTGTCCGGGATGCCTGTTTTTAACCTTTGCTTCAGGGTTTCAGCCATATAGACGGCAAATGTCTGGTGGGTGGAAGCGGTTTCTGTTGTATCCCGATATTCCCTGAGCTGGCAGGGGAGTGAGCCTTCCTTGCCCGGATTGGCAGCGAATACCTCTGCCGATGTTGTGCTTCGCTCAGAACGCTCGATAACGGGAATCACGTCGGGCAGGTGTTCTCCATGCTTATGTCCGGTGTTCTCGCTGTTAACGGCAACAGAAGCTTCCTGTTGACTGGCAAAGGTTGTATATCGGTGAGGACTGTCACTCCCCTGAGCATCGAGTAACTCATCCATTACACAGGCTTCGGAGCTGCATTCTTCAAACCAGCAGTTTAAAGCATGGCGCAGCCTGCTTCCTTCAAGAAAACTTTTAAGATACCTGATTACCTGATCCTTATGAATGTGCTGTCTGCCAATAGACTGTCTCGTGATACAGCAGTGCGCCAGAAAGAAGAAATGCAGGCGTGAATTCTTAAATGAGCGCCTCAGTGTTTTGATGGCATGGAATACCTGTTTTGCAGACACTTCCTGTTGATCAATTGTCCATTTATTCTCCATGGCCATGAATTTCAATATACATTGCAGTCGAGATTGCTCATCGTCTTTGACTGGCACTTTGGTTAAGATTTGCCAGGCCTGTTGAAGTATCTCCTGACCTTTGCTGGTTTCATCGTACCGGTGGGATTGCTGCAACCTTTGAACCAGATACCTGGTTTGCCTTGAAGTATGATCTCCGGGTATATCATTAAACGCTGCCAATACCTCCTCGTTATCCAGATATTTGCCATTCAGTTCTCTGGCATTCAATGCCAGTAGCGAATAAAAAATAGCTCTTTCGAGCAACCTGCCACCGCGTTCATAATCCTTAACCACGGCATCCGGTGTGACCTGCCGGCCATTCAACAGCAGCCCTTTCAGGCAACATTCCGATTTGAAGCGAGCCAGCTCCAGTGTTGCCCTGATTGCCTGATAACCACTGGCTACGGAATCCGGTGTGACCTGCTGGCCATTCAACAGCAGCCCTCTCAGGCAACAGTCCGCTGTGAAGCGCGCCACCCCCAGTTTGCCATCCGGACTGTCCGGGAAACTCTTAACCACCTCATCCGGTGTGACCTGGTCACCATTGAGCTTCAGGTCCTTCAGGCAGCAGTCTGCTTTAAAGCGTGCCAGTTCAAGTATTGCCCTGATGGCCTGATAATCCCCGACTACTTCCTCCGGTGTGACCTGCAGGTTATTCAAACACAGCCCCCTCAGGCAGCATTCTGCTTTAAAGCGCGCCAGCGCCAGTTTTGCTTTGGCTGCCTGGTACGCTTCGGCCACTGAATCCGGAGTGACTGGCTGGCGATTCAACGCCAGGCCTCTGAGACAACATTGTTCCTTAAAGCGCGCCAGCTCGAGTGTTGCCCTGACTGCCAGATAACCCTTAACCACGGCATCCGGTGTGACCTGCTGGCCATTCAACGTCAGGCCCCTCAGGCAACATTCCGCCTTGAAGCGCGCGATACCCAGTCTGCTTTCCCGACCACCCGGGAAACCCTTAATCACCGCATCCGGTGTGACCGGCTGACCATTCAACGCCAGGCCCCTCAGGCAACATTCCGCTTTAAAGTGCGCTTGGCCCAGTTTGCCTGCCGGACTGCCCGGGAAATCCCTGACCACCTCGTCCGGGGTGACCCGGTTGCCAGCCAGTGTCAGGCCTCTCATACAGCATTCCGCTTTGAAGCGCGCCAGCTCCAGTGTTGCCCTGGTGGCCTGATAATCCTTAACCACCGCATCCGGTGTGACCAGCTGGCCATCCAGCGTCAGGCCACGCAGACAACATTCTGATTTGAAGCGCGCGCTCCCCAGTTTGCCCAACGGATTATCCGGGTAATCCCTGATCACCTCATCCGGTGTCACTTGCCGACCATTCAACGGCAAGGACTTCAGGCAACATTGCTCCTTAAAGCGTGCCAGCTCCAGTGGTGCTTTGGCCGCCTGATAATCTTTAATTACCTCACTCTGGCTGACCGGCTGGCCGTTCAATGGCAGGTTCTTCAGGTAGCATTCTGCTTTGAAGCGTGCTCTCCCCAGTTTGCCTTCCGGGCTATTCGGGAAATCCATAAACACCTCATCCGGTGTGACCAGCAGGTCATGCAGCGGCAGGCCTTTCAGATAGTAGTCCGCTTTGAAGCGTGCGATCCCCAGTTTGCCCTCCGGACTATTCGGGAAAGCTTTAACTACCTGCTCCAGTGTGACCTGCTGGTCATTCAAAAGCAGGCCCCGCAGGCAACATTCTGCTGTGAAGCGCGCCAATCCCAATATTTCCCTGGCTGCCTGAAAATCCTTAACCACCTCATCCGGTGTGATCTGTTCCCCATTCAGCGGCAGCTCCCTCAGGCAACAGTGTTCCTTAAAGCGTGCCAGCTCCAGTGCTGCCCTGGTGTCCTGAAAATCCTTAATCACTGACGCCGGTGTGATCCGATGGCCATTTATCGGCAGGCTCCTCAGGCAGCATTCCGCTTTGAAGCGCGCTTTTGCCAGTTTGCCTTCCGGGCTATCCGGGAAATCCTTAAACGCCGCACCCGTTGTCACCTGCTGGCCATTCAACGGCAGGTTCCTCAGACAACATTCCGCTTTAAAGTGCGCCATTTCCAGTTTTGCGTTGGCGGCCTGAAAACCCTTCAA
>NZ_JBLYNS010000198.1:0-6859 GCF_049310205.1 Endozoicomonas sp. ALC013
GAAACTGGTGGACAACGGACAGGACCGGACACCAGAGCTCAACGAGGCAGTGGTTGCGCTGTTGCCCTGCGTGAACGCACAGAAAGCTCATTTTAAACCACAGGAAATCACCAGCCTGCTATGGGCCATGGCAAAACTGGTGCACAACGGACAGGACCGGACACCAGGGCTCAAAGAGGCCGTGGCCACGCTGTTGCCCCAAGTCAACGTTCAGAAAGCTAACTTTAACCCACAGGGTATCGCCAACCTGCTGTGGGCCATGGCAAAACTGGTGGACAACGGGCAGGAACGAACGCCAGAGTTCAATGATGTAGTGGCCGCCCTGTTGCCCCATGTAAACGCACAAAAAGCTCATTTTAACCCCCAGGAAATCGCCAACCTGCTGTGGGCCATGGCGAAACTGGTAGACAGCAAAAAGGACCAGACACCAGAGTTTAACGAGGCCCTGGCTGCGCTGTTGCCTTACGTGAACGCACTGAAGGACCAATTTAATCCTCAGGGTATCGCCAACCTGCTGTGGGCCATGGCAAAACTCGGTGAACTCATTGAGCTGAACGAGTTTACCTCCACATGCGAATCGCTTGTCTACCAAATCCATGAAACTCCCCGGCTCTCTCAGCAAGCCATATTGATGTCTCTCTGGGGCGTCATGGTATGCTGTGCCAGGTTGTCTCTGGTCGCCACTGCCAATAAAAACCATGTTCTTGACAAACACATGGATGACCTCTTTACTCGCCTGGTAAATACATCCCCCGACAATGAAGATGATCAATCCATCATTGCCATGGCCGCAAATTGGCTTGGCAGAACGTGTCCGATCATTCCCCATTACCAGACAACCATTTCAATACCTCAATCCAATTTCCGTGATCAACTCCAATCATGCATTCCCTCTTTAAAGATTGAAGAAGAAAAGTGTCTGAACTCATTGCCTCCGGTTGATCTGCTACTGCCCGATCACAACATGGTGATTGAAATTCAGGGACCATCTCATTACACAAGTGCTGATTTCAAAACCAGGAAGGGTTCGACTCTGCTGAAAATCGCACTGCTGAAAAAATCAGGATTTGAAGTCATTGAAATCCCGGCTTACGTACTTTGGAATCATGATTTAATGAAATCATATATTGATCAAATAAAGACCAGGACAGGCATCCCGCCACAGGATCATTCTGTATCACTTAATAAAGATAAGGCATACGTTACTACCGATAAAAGACCGCAAGATCACGGGTACTTAACCGTCAAAGAACCTTCAAAAGAGCAAACAGGTAAACCAAAAAGGAGAAAAAGGACGAGAAAAAAGCCAGTAATCGCCTCCCTGCCATCATGATTCAAGAACCGTTTTCACATTCAAGGCAGTGCCAGCGTTGAACACCTGTTGCCCATGCAGCTCGCCCCGGATGATTTGGAAATAACGAATTGGTGGCATCAGGAGTAAATGAGTATCCCCAACCGTGTGGTTTTATCGATATTTCAGCAAAATGAACTTCTGAACAGAACAGCAGTCTGTTTTTTATATTTTCATGAATTAATGAAATATAACTATGCATAAAAGCTCTGCTGGTATCGGTGGTAGATACGCAAGATCAGATAATAATTACAACCAACCGGATGACCATGCCGCTTATTCAAAGCGTGGACAATTTAGACATGCCACCGTCAGAAAGAGGGATAATATCCCCCGCACTACTCCGGGACGTAATGAATTTCACCACTCTTCTGCCCCATACTTTTCCCAAAACCTGCCGTGCCGTTCAGTAAACCCTGCTCAAGATTTCAATGCCCTCATCAAACAGGAAATAATGGATGATCTGATGAGTAAATCTGATCGTTTCGGTTATCGTTATGATGGGAAAAATCACAGTCAATATGCCAATTCAATTAAGAGATACACGTTAGCTTCTCAACGCCCCTTAACCCGAGCGGAACAAAGCCAGCTGATGATTTTTTTGCAAAATTATACAGCCACACGCCGTTGGAGTTGGCGAAGCCTGACAACAACACTTTACTCATTTACTTCAGCGGGTGTTTTTACCCCTCATAAACCCGTGGATGAGCGTGTCAGGCACACTCAGGTTGCCTTATTGTCATCGCTACTTGATGCAATAATATTCAAGTGCAACCAAAAACCTCAAGCCCGGGACATTGATGCCTGGGGGATCGCCAACCAGCTGTGGGCCATGGCAAAACTGGTAGACAACGGGCAGGAGCACACACCAGGGCTCAAAGAGGCCGTGGCCGCGCTATTGCCCCACGTGAAAGCACAGATGGACCAATTTATTCCTCAGGGCATTGCCATCCTGCTGTGGGCCATGGCGAAACTGGTGGACTACGGGCAGGAGCAGACACCAGAGTTCAAAGAGACCGTGGCCGCGCTGTTGCCCCACGTGAACGCACAGAAGGACCAGTTTAAAGCTCAGGGAATCGTCAACCTTCTGTGGGCCATGGCGAAACTGGTAGACAGCGGACAGGAGCGAACACCAGGGCTCAACGAGGCTATGGCCGCGCTGCTGCCCCATGTGAACGCACAAAAAGATCAATTTAATGCTCAGGGGATCGTCAACCTGCTGTGGGCCATGGCGAAACTGGCGGTCAATGGGCAGGAGCGGACTCCAGGGCTCAATGAGGCCGTGGCTGCGCTGTTGCCACATGTGAACATACAGAAAGCGAACTTTAAACCACAGGGAATCGCCAACCTGCTGTGGGCCATAACAAAACTGGTTGAACACGGGCTGGAGCGAACACCAGAGCTCAAAGAGGCTCTGGTTACATTGTTGCCCCAGGTGAACGCACAGAAAGCCAAACTTAACCCGCAGGAAATCGCCAACCTGCTGTGGGCCATGGCAAAACTGGTGGACAACGGGCTGGAGCAGACAACAGATCTCAGGGAGGCCTTAGCGGCGCTATTGCCCCACGTGAACGCACAGAAAACTAACTTTAAACCACAGGGTATCGCCAACCTGCTGTGGGCCATGGCAAAACTGCTGGACAACGGGCTCGAGCTGACAGCAAGGCTCAACGGAGTCGTGACCGCATTGCTGCCCCGCGTGAACGCAAAGAAAGAACAATTTATTCCTCAACATATTTCCAACCTGCTGTGGGCCATCGCGAAACTGGTGGACAACGGGCAGGAGCAGACACCAGAACTCAACGAGGCCGTGGCCGCGCTGTTGCCACACATGAACGCACAGAAAGCTAACTTTAAACCACAGGAAATCGTCAACCTGCTGTGGGCCATGGCAAAACTGCTGGACAATGGGCAAGAACGGACGCCAGAGTTCAATGATGTAGTGGCCGCCCTGTTGCCCCATGTAAACGCACAAAAAGCTCATTTTACCCCTCAGGAAATCGCCAACCTGCTGTGGGCCATAGCGAAACTGGTAGACAGCAAAAAGGACCAGACACCAGAGTTCAATGAGGCTGTGGCTGCGCTGTTGCCCCACGTGAACGCACTGAAGGACCAATTTAATCCTCAGGGTATCGCCAACCTGCTGTGGGCCATGGCAAAACTGGGTGAACTCATTGAGCTAAACGAGTGTACCGCCACGTGCGAATCGCTTGTCTTCCGAATCCGTGAAACTCCCCGGCTCTCTCAGCAAGCCATATTGATGTCTCTCTGGGGAGTCATGGTATGCTGTGCCAGGTTATCTCTGCTCGCCACTGCCAATAAAAATAATGCGCTTGAAAAACACATGGATGACCTGTTTACGCGCCTGGGAAATACATCCCCCGACAATGAAGATGATCAATCCATCATTGCCATGGCCGCAAGTTGGCTTGGCAGAACGTGTCCGATCATCCCCCATTACCATACAAGCATTTCAAAACCTCAATCCAATTTCCGTGATCAACTCCAATCATGCATTCCCTCTTTAAAGATTGAAGAAGAAAAGTGTCTAAACTCATTGCCTCCGGTTGACCTGCTACTGCCCGATCACAACATGGTGATTGAAATTCAGGGACCATCTCATTACACAAGTGCTGATTTCAAAACCAGGAAGGGTTCGACGCTGCTGAAAATCGCACTGCTGAAAAAATCAGGATTTGAAGTCATTGAAATCCCGGCCAACATGCTTCGGAATCAAGATTCAATGAAATTCTATATTGACCAAATAAAGACCAAGGCAGGCATCCCGCCACAGGGTCATTCTGTACCACTTAACAGAGATGAGGCATACGTTACTACCGATAAAAGACAGCAAGATCACGGTTACTTAACCGCCAAAGAACCTTCAGAAGAGCAAACAGGTAAACCAAAAAGGAGAAAAAGGACGAGAAAAAAACCAGTAATCTCCTCCCTTCCATCATGACTCAAGAACCGTTTTCACATTCAAGGGAGTGCCAGCGTTGAACACCTGTTGCCCATGCAGCTCGCCCCGGATGATTTGGAAATAACGAATTGGTGGCATCAGGAGTAGATGAGTATCCCCAACCGTGCGGTTTTATCGATATTTCAGCAAAATGAACTTCTGAACAGAACAGCAGTCTGTCTTTTATATTTTCATGAATTAATGAAATATAACTATGCATAGAAGCTCTGCTGGTATCGGTGGTCAATACGCAGGATCAGGTAATGATTACAACCAACCGGATGACCATGCCGCTTATTCAAAGCGTGGACAATTTAAACATGCCACCGTCAGAAAGCGGGATAATATCCCCCGCACTACTCCGGAGCGTAATGAATTTTACCACTCTTCTGCCCCATATTTTGCCCAAAACCTGCCGTGCCGTTCAGTAAACCCTGCTCAAGACTTCAATGCCTTCGTCAAACAGGAAGTAATGGATGAACTGATGAGTAAATCTGATCATTTCGGTTATCGTTATGATGGGAAAAATCACAGTCAATATGCCAATTCAATCAAGAGATACACGTTAGCTTCTCAAAGTCCCTTAACCCGAGCGGAACAAAGCCAGCTGATGATTTTTTTACAAAATTATACAGCCACACGGCGTTGGAGTTGGCGAAGCCTGACAACAACACTTCACTCATTTACTTCAGCGGGTGTTTTTACCCCTCATAAACCCGTGGATGAGCGTGTCAGGCATACTCAGGTTGCCTTATTGTCAACGCTGCTTGATGCAATAATATTCAAGTGCAACCGAAAAGCTGCATCATGGGATATTGATGCCCAGGGAATCGCCAACCTGCTGTGGGCCATGGCGAAACTGGTGGAAAACGGGCTGGAGCAGACACCAGAGCTCAAAGAGGCCGTGGCCGCTCTGTTGCCCCACGTGAACGCACAGAGAAATCAATTTAAAGCCCAGGGTATCGCCAACCTGCTGTGGGCCATGGCGAAACTGGTGGTCAACTGGCAGGAGCGGACACCAGGGCTCAACGAGGCCGTGGCCTTGTTGTTGCCACATGTGAACATACAGAAAGCTAACTTTAAACCACAGGGAGTCACCAACCTGCTGTGGGCCATAACAAAACTGGTTGAACACGGGCAGGAGCGAACACCAGAGCTCAACAAGGCCGTGGCCGCGTTGTTGCCCCAGGTAAACGCACAGAAAACTGACTTTAAACCAAGGGAAATTGCCAACCTGCTGTGGACCATGGCGAAACTGATGGACAACAGGCAGGAGCGAACACCACAGCTCAAAGAAACCGTGGCCGTGCTGTTGCCCCATGTGAACGCGCAGAAAGGCCAATTTAATGCCCAGGATATCACCAACCTGCTCTGGGCCATGGCAAAACTGTTGGACAACGGGCAGGAACAAACACCAGAGTTCAAAGAGGCTCTGGTTACATTGTTGCCCCAGGTGAACGTTCAGAAAGCCAAACTTAACCCGCAGGAAATCGCCAACCTGCTATGGGCCATGACGAAACTGATGGACAACGGGCTGGAGCAGACAACAGATCTCAGTAAGACCGTAGCCGTGCTATTGCCCCACGTGAACGCACAGAAAGCTAACTTTAAACCACAGGATATCGCCAACCTGCTGTGGACCATGGCAAAACTGGTGGACAACGGGCTGGAGCAGACAACAAGGCTCGACGGAGTCCTGACCGCGTTGCTGCCCCGCGTGAACGAACAGAAAGAACAATTTATTCCTCAGCAAATCGCCACCCTGCTGTGGGCCATAGCAAAACTGATGGACAACAGGCAACGGACACCAGAGCTCAACGAGGCTGTGGCCGCGCTGTTGCCCCGGATAAACGCACAGAAAGACCAGTTTATTGCTCAGCATATCACCAACCTGATGTGGGCCATGGCAAAACTGGTGGACAACGGGCTGGAGCAGACAGCAGAACTCAAAGAGGCCGTGGCCGCGCTATCGTCCAACGTGAAGGCACAGAAAGCTGATTTTAAACCACAGGGTATCGCCAACCTGCTGTGGGCCATGGCAAAACTGGTGGACAATGGGCAGGACAGGACACCAGAGTTCAACGGGGCTCTGGCCGCGCTATTGCCCCTCGTGATTGCACAGGAATCTGAATTTAAACCAAAAGAAATCACCAACCTGCTGGGGGCCATGGCGAAACTGGTGGACAACAAACAGGAGAGAGCAACAGGACTCGAAAAGACCGTGGCCGCGCTGTTGCCTCATGTGAACGCACAGAAAAGCCAATTTAATGCGCGGGATATCGCCAATCTGCTGTGGGCCTTGGCAAAACTGGTGGACAACGGACAGGACCGGACACCACAGCTCAACGAGGCCGTGGCTGCACTGTTGATTCTCGTGAACCCACAGAAAAAACAATTTATTCCTCAGCATATCGCCAATCTGCTGTGGGCCATGGCGAAACTGGTGGACAACGGGCTGGAGCGAACACCTGAGTTTAACGAGGCTGTGGCCGTGCTGTTGCCCCTGGTAAACGCACAGAAAGACCAATTTATTCCCCAGCATATCA
>NZ_JBLYNS010000199.1:0-6840 GCF_049310205.1 Endozoicomonas sp. ALC013
GTCACTGATTCGGTAGACAAGCGATTTGAACGTGGATGTTACCACGTCCAGCTCAATGAGTTCGCCCAGTTTAGCCATGGCCCACAGCAGGTTGGCGATATGCTGAGGTATAAATTGGTCTTTGTTTGCGTTCACGTGGGGCAACAGCGAGGCCACGGCCTCTTTGAGCCCTGGCGTCCGCTCCTGTCCGTTGTCCACCAGTTTCGCCATGGCCCACAGCAGGTTGGCGATATGCTGAGGAATAAATTGGTCTTTGTTTGCGTTCACGTGGGGCAAAAGCGCGGCCACGGCATCGTTGAGCCCTGGTGACCACTCCTGCCCGTTGTCCACCAGTTTCGCCATGGCCCACAGCAGGTTGGCGATTTCCTGTGGTTTAAAATTAGTTTTCTGTGCGTTCACGTGGGGCAACAGCGCGGCCACAGCCTCTTTGAGCTCTGCTGTGCGCTCCTGCCCGTTGTCCACCAGTTTCGCCATGGCCCACAGCAGGTTGGTGATTGCCTGTGGTGTAAAGTTAGCTTTCTGTGCGTTCACGTGGGGCAATAGCGCGGCCACGGCCTCGTTGAGCCCTGGTGTTTGCTTTTGCCCGTTGTCCACCAGTTTCGCCATGGCCCACAGCAGGTTGGCGATACCCTGTGGTGTAAAGTTTGCTTTCTGTGAGTTCACGAGGGGCAACAACACGACCACAGCCTCTTTGAGCTCTGCTGTGCGCTCCTGCCCGTTGTCCACCAGTTGGCCATGGCCCACAGCAGGTTGGTGATTGCCTGTGGTGTAAAGTTAGCTTTCTGTGCGTTCACGTGGGGCAACAGCGCGGCCACGGTCTCGTTGAATTCTGGTGTCTGTTCCTGCCTGTTGTCCACCAGTTTCGCCATGGCCCACAGCAGGTTGGTGATTCCCAGGGCATCGATATCTCTGGCTTCAGGTTTTTGGTTGCAGTTAAATATTATTGCATCAAGTAGTGTTGACAATAAGGCACCTTGAGTAAGCCTGACACGCTCATCCATGGGTTTATGAGGGGTAAAAACACCCGCTGAAGTAAATGAATGCAGTGTTGTCGTCAGGCTTCGCCAATTCCAGCTCCGCGTTGCTGTGAAATTTTGCAGTAAACTGCATCAGCTGGCTTTGTTCCGCTCGATTTAACGGTCTTTTAGCAGTTGACGTGTATTTTTTAATTGAACTGGCATATTGACCGTGATTTCTTCCATCATAGCGATGACCGAAACGATCCGATTTACTCACCAGATCATCCATTACTTCTTGTTTAATGAGGGCATTGAAATCTTGAGCAGAGTTCACTGAGCGGAACATTAGATTTTGAGAAGAGCATGCGTCAGACAAGTGGTAAAATTCGTTGAGCCCCGGGGTAGTACGGAGGGGATTATCCCACTGTTCGACTGTGCCATATCTATATTGCACACGCCTTGAAGAAGCGGCATGGTCATTCGGTTGGTTGTAATCATTATCTGATCTTGTGTATTGACCACTGATACCAGCAGAGGTTCTATCCATAATTATATTTCATTAATTCATGAAAATATAAAAAGCAGACTGCTGTTTTGTTCAGAAGTTCATTTTGCTGAAACGTTTATAAACGTAAACAGTTGGGGAGATACATCTATTCCTGATGCCACCAATCCATTATTTTCAAATCATCCGAGGCGAGATGTATGGGCATCAGGTGTTCAAAACTGCCATTCCTTCCCGGAATGTGAAAACGGTTCTTGAGTCATGATGGTAGGAATGCGATTACTGGCTGGTTGTTTTTTCCTCTTTGCTGGTTTGCCGGTTTGCTCTTCTGAATGTTCTTCGGCGGTTAAGTAACCGTGCTCTATTGGTTGCCTGCCTTTATCAGCAGTAACGTATGCCGCATCTGCCCACGTTCTTTTAAGTGATGCAGAGCCATGCCCCTGTGGCGGGAAGCCTATCCTGGACTTTATTTGATCAATGTATGGTTTCATTAAATCCTGATTCCAAAGCCTGTTAACCGGAATTTCAATGACCTCAAATCCTGCTTTTTGCAACAGTGCGATTTTCAGCAGAGTCGAACCATTCCTGGTTTTGAAATCACCAGCCACGTAATGAGACGGTCCCTGAACTTCAATCACCATATTGTAATCTGGCAGTAGCAGGTCAACCGGAGGCAATGAGTTCAGACTCTTTTCTTCTTCAATCCTCAAAGAGGGAAAGTATGACTGGAGTTGATCGCGAAAGTCGGATTGACGTTTTGACCTGATAGTCTGGTAATGGGGGACGAACGGACACGATCTCCCAAGCCAACTTGAGGCCATGGCAATAACGGATTGTTCCTCTTCATTGTCTGGGAATGTATTTTCCAGACGAGTAAACAGGTCATCCATGTGCTTTTCAAGCACGTTATTGTTATTGGCATTAGAGACCAGAGACAATCTGGCACAGCATACCATTACCCCCCATAGAGACATCGATATGACTTGCTGAGAGAGCTGAGGATTTTCACTGATTCGGTAGACAAGCGATTCAAACGTAGAGATAACCACGTTCAGCTCAAGGAGTTCACCCAGTTTCGCCATGGCCCATAGCAGGTTGGTGATATGCTGAGGAATAAATTGGTCTTTTTGTGTGTTCACGTGTGACAACAGCGCGGCAACGGCCTCGTTAAACTCTGGTGTTCGCTCCTGCCCGTTGGCCACCAGTTTTGCCATGGCCCACAGCAGGTTGGCGATTTCTTGTGGTTTAAAGTTAGCTTTCGCTGCGTTCACGTAAGGCAATAGTGAGGCCACGGCCTCTTTGCGCTCTGGTGTTTGCTCCAGCCCATTGTCCACCAGTTTCGCCATGGCCCACAGCAGGTTGGTGATTCCCTGGCCTTTAAATTGGTCTTTCTTTGCGTTCACGAGGGGCAGCAGCGCGGCCACGGTCTCGTTGAGCCCTGGTGTTTGCTTTTGCCCGTTGTCCACCAGTTTCGCCATGGCCCACAGCAGGTTGACGATACCCTGTGGTTTAAAGTTTGCTTTCTGTGCGTTCACGTGGGGCAACAACGCGGCCACGGTCTCGTTGAGCCCCGGTGTTTGCTTTTGCCCGTTGTCCACCAGTTTCGCCATGGCCCACAGCAGGTTGGCAATAGCCAGGGCATTAAATTGGTCTTTCTGTGCGTTCACGTGGGGCAACAGCGCGGCCACAGCCTCTTTGAGCCCTGGTGTCGGCTCCTGCACTTTGTCCACCAGTTTCGCCATGGCCCACAGCAGGTTGGCGATACCCTGGGGAATAAATTGGTCTTTTTGTGCGTTCACGTGGGGCAACAGCGCGGCCACGGCCTCTTTGAGTTCTGGTGTTTGCTCCTGCCCGTTGTCCACCAGTTTCGCCATGGCCCACAGCAGGTTGGCAATACCCTGGGCATTAAACCGGTCTTTATATACTTTTACTTGGGGCAACAGCGCGGCCACGGCCACTTTGAGCTCTGGTGTCTGCTCCTGCCCGTTGTCCACCAGTTTCGCCATGGCCCACAGCAGCTTGGCGACACCCTGGACATTAAATTGGTCATTCTGTGCGTTCACGTTGGTCAACAGCACGGCCACAGCCTCTTTGAGCCCTGGTGTCTGCTGCTGGCCGTTGTCCACCAATTTCGCCATGGCACACAGCAGGTTGGCAATACTCTGGGTATTAAACCGGTCTTTATGTGCTTTTACTTGGGGCAACAGCGCGACTACGGCCTCGTTGAACTCTGGTTTCTGCTGCTGGCCGTTGTCCACCAATTTCGCCATGGCCCACAGCAGGTTGACGATATGCTGAGGGTTAAATTGGTTTTTTTGTGCGTTCACGTAGGGCAACAGCGCGGCCACGGGCTCGTTGAACCCTGGTGTATGCTGCTGGCCAATGTCCACCAGTTTCGCCATGGCCCACAGCAGGCTGGCGATTTCCTGGGGTTTAAAATGAGCTTTTTGTGCGTTTACATGGGGCAACAGCGCGGCCACTGCATCATTGAGCTCTGGCGTCCGTTCCTGCCCGTTGTCCACCAGTTTTGCCATGGCCCATAGCAGGTTGGCGATTCCCTGTGGTGTAAAGTTAGCTTTCTGAGCATTAACATGGGGCAACAACGCGGCCACGGCCTCTTTGAGCCCTGGTGTCCGCTCCTGCCCGTTGTCCACCAGTTTTGCCATGGCCCACAGAAGGTTGGTGATTTCCTGTGGTTTAAAGTGAGCTTTCTGTGCGTTCACGCAGGGCAACAGCGCAACCACAGCCTCATTGAGCTCTCGCGTCTGCTCCTGCCCGTTATCCACCATTTTCGCCATGACCCACAGCAGGTTGGCGACCCCCTGGGGCTTAAATTGGTCTTTCTGTGCTTTCACGTGGGGCAACAGCGCTGCCACGGCCTCTTTGAGCCCTGGCGTCCGCTCCTGTCCGTTGTCCACCAGTTTCGCCATGGCCCACAGCAGGTTAGTGATTTCCTGAGCACCAATATCCCTGGCTTCAGGTTTTTGGTTGCACTTGAATATGATTGCATCAAGCAGCGTTGACAGTAAGGCAGCCTGAGTAAGCTTAACACGCTCATCCAAGGGTCTATGAGGGGTAAAAACACCCGCTGAAGTAAATGAGTGCAGTGTTGTTGTCAGGCTTCGCCAATTCCAGCTCCGCGTTGCCGTGAAATTTTGCAGCAAACGCATCAGCTGGCTTTGTTCAGCTCGATTTAACGGTCTTTTAGCAGCTGACGTGTATTTTTTAATTGAACTGGCATATTGACCGTGATTTCTTCCATCATAGCGATGACCGAAACGATCCGATTTCCTCACCAGACCCTCCATTAATTCTTGTTTAATGAGGGCATTGAAATCTTGAGCAGAGTTCACTGAGCGGAACATTAGATTTTGAGAAGAGCATGCGTCAGACAAGTGGTAAAATTCGTTGCGCCCCGGGGTAGTACGGAGGGGATTATCCCACTGTTCGACTGTGCCATATCTATATTGCCCACGCCTTGAAGAAGCGGCATGGTCATTCGGTTGGTTGTAATCATTATCTGATCTTGTGTATTGACCACTGATACCCGCAGAGCTTCTATCCATAATTATATTTCATTAATTCATGAAAATATAAAAAGCAGACTGCTGTTTTGTTCAGAAGTTCATTTTGCTGAAACGTTTATAAACATAAACAGTTGGGGAGATACATCTATTCCTGATGCCACCAATCCATTATTTTCAAATCATCCGAGGCGAGATGTATGGGCAACAGGTGTTCAACACTGACATTCCTCCCCGGAATGTGAAAACTGTTCTTGAGTCATGATGCGAGGAAGGCAATTACTGGCTGGTTGTTTTCTTCCTCTTTGCGGGTTTACCGGGTTGCTCATCTGAATGTTCTTCGGCAGTCAAGTAACCATGATCTGAGGGTTGCCTGCCTTTATCAGCAGTAACGTATGCCTCATCTGCCCACCTTCTTTTCAGTGATACAGAGCCATGCTCCTGTGGCGGGAAGCCTATCCTGGTCTTTATTTGATCAATGTATGGTTTCATTAAATACTGACTCAAGAGCATGTTAATCGGAATTTCAATGACCTCAAATCCTGATTTTCTCAGCAGTGCGATTTTCAGCAGAGTCGAACCCTTCCTGGTCTTGAAATCACCACCCACGTAATGAGACGGTCCCTGAACTTCAATCACCATGTTGTGATCTGGCAGTAGCAGGTCAACCGGAGGCAGTGAGTTCAGACTCTTTTCTTCTTCAATCTGCAAAGAGGGAAAGCATGATAGGAGTTGTTCGCGGAAGTCGGATTGAGGTTTTGAACTCATTGTCTGGTAATGGGGGACGACCGGACACGGTCTGCCAAGCCAACTTGCGGCCATGGTCATAATGGATTGATACTCTTTATTGTCCGGGGATGTATTTTGCAGGCGAGTAAAGAGATCATCCATGTGCTTTTCAAACACGTGATTTTTATTGGCATTGGAGACCAGAAACAACCTGGCACAGCATACCATTACTCCCCAAAGGGACATCAATATCTCTTGCTGAGAGAACTGAGGGTTACCACTGATTCGGCAGACAAGCGATTTGAACGTGGATGTTACCACGTCCAGATCAATGAGTTCGCCCAGTTTCGCCATGGCCCACAGCAGGTTGGCGATATGCTGAGGAATAAATTGGTCTTTCTGTGCGTTCACGTGGGGCAACAGCGCGGCCAGGGCCTCGTTGAGCTCTGGTGTCCGCTCCTGTCCGTTGTCCACCAGTTTCGCCATGGCCCACAGCAGGTTGGCGATATGCTGAGGAATAAATTGGTCTTTGTTTGCGTTCACGTGGGGCAACAGCGCGGCCACGGCATCGTTGAGCTCTGGTGACCACTTCTGCCCGTTGTCCACCAGTTTCGCTATGGCCCACAGCAGATTGGCGATACCCTGTGGTGTAAAGTGAGCTTTCTGTGCGTTCACGTGGGGCAACAACGCGGCCACGGCCTCTTTGAGACCTGGTGTCCGCTCCTGCCCGTTGTCCACCAGTTTCGCCATGGCCCACAGCAGGTTGGTGATATGCTGAGGAGTGAATTGGTTTTTCTGTACGTTCACGTGGGGCAACAACGCGGCCACGGTCTCGTTGAGTTCTGGTGTCTGCTTCTGCCCGTTGTCCACCAGTTTCGCCATGGCCCACAGCAGGTTGGCAATAGCCAGGGCACTAAATTGGTCTTTCTGTGCGTTCACGTGGGGCAACAGCGCGGCCACAGCCTCTTTGAGCTCTGGTGTCTGCTCCTGCCCGTTGTCTACCAGTTTCGTCATTGCCCACAGCAGGTTGGCGATTTCCTGTGGGTTAAAATTAGCTTGCTGTGCGTTCACGTGGGGTAGCAGTGCGACCACAGCCTCGTTGAGCTCTGGTGTTCGCTCCTGG
>NZ_JBLYNS010000200.1:0-6791 GCF_049310205.1 Endozoicomonas sp. ALC013
ATGGATGCAGGAGCTAGAGCAACGCAGGAGCAGTTGCCGAGAGTACCTGAACAAGTAGTCAGAAATATATGATTTCATATGGTTAGCTACTTACATCCGGGCAGTCACTGCGGGCCTACTGAAATGGATTCATTACAGTATCGAGCAGTTCCCACATACCGTTGCGTTTCTGAATTTCGCTGATTGCTCTGCCTTGAATCATCAGTTGTAACAACTCTTGTATATCGTTATGACCGTGATCTTTTGCCCATTTCAGTTTGCTATTCAGTGCCCTGCGGACTTTGTCCGTCGGCTTTGTCCCCGCGCTCAAAATCGTGCCATATAAACATTCTGCGTCATCGTAACGGTCAGTCACTATTGCCCGCTCCAGAGCTTCATTCAGTTTATCCAGAACTCCATCCGTTAGCGTTGCCCCCAGGGCCACAATGACGCCTGTTAAGCACTCAGCGCCATCGTAATGATCGTCAGCTATGGCCCGCTCCACAGATTCATTCAGTTTGCTTACGTCATCGTCCGTCAGCTCTACCCCGGTACCCTTTATGGTGGATACTAACCGTTCTGCCCGCCCGTAGTTCTGGAAAGCTGCTGCCCCTGCCCATACCAGATGACTCCTCAGTTTTTCCTGGTCATCCTCCGTCAGCTTTGTCTTGGTGCTGACAATGATGGATAGTAACAGCTCTTCCTCATCGTAATGAAGGTGATCTACTGCCAGTATCAGACGGTTACTCAGCGCTATCCGGGTATCCTCCGTCAGCTCTGTCCCAGTGCTGACAATGATGGATAGTAACAGCTTTGCCTTATCGTAAAGACGGTTATCTAATGCCTCTATCAGACCTTTACTCAGTTCTATCCGGACATCCTCCGTCAGCTCTGTCTCAGTGCTTACAAAGACGGACTTTAACAGCTCTGCATTATCGTAAAGACGGTTATCTACTGCCACTATCAGACCTTTGCCCAGTGCTATCCGGTCCTCCTTCGTCAGCTCTGTCCCAGTGCTTACAATGATGGATAGTATCAGCTCTGCCTTATCGTAAAGACGGTTATCTATTGCCACTATCAGACCGTTACTCAGTGCTATCCGGTCATCCTTCGTCAGCTCTGTATCAGTGCTTACAATGATGGATAGTATCAGCTTTGCCTTATCGTAAAGACGGTTATCTACTGCCACTATCAGACCGTTACTCAGTGCTATCCGGGCATCCTTCGTCAGCTCTGTCCCAGTGCTTACCATGAAGGACAGTAACAGCATTGCCTGATCGTAAAAAAGGTGATCTACTGCCTGTACCAGACCGTTACTCAGTGCTGTCCGGGCATCCTCTGTGAACTCTGCCCCAGTGCTTTCAGCGATGAATTGTATCCGTTCTAAAAAATCATACCATCCGTACTTCAATGACAATATCACGCCTTCATTCAGTGTTCTCTGCCCTTCGCTGGTCAGCGTTGGCCCTGTATCCTGAGTAATAATGAGTTGTCGTTGCAGTTCCTGAAAAGGCAGGGTATTGGTCGGTCTTTCCTGATTTGCCACCTCCTTTGCTTCGACGACAAGACCCCATAATTTTACTAACTCAGACAGGCCGCCTTTGAATAATGGACTGACTTTCCTTTCTTCTATTTGATGATGGTTGACACGCACCGGCTTCAGGCAGTCTGTGTTGATGGGATTCGCACAAAAGGCTGTAGCCATCACATCCCGGCAAAATGCTTTACCCAGTGCATCAGCAGGTTGTAGCTGGTCAGCTGGCAACACCAGATCGTAAGTCAGATTCTCAATGGAAATATCGCGCTGTGGCGCAGTTTTTAGAGAATCTGCTTTTAGAGAAGCTGCCGGTTGTTTTTCCTGAGTTACGTCTGGCTGCCTGTTTCGATAATTGCTGGCTAAATCAACTAAGACTGGGAAATTCATTATATAGATCCTTTTGATAATTCTTATTAGATAACAGTTAATGAATTTTGTTCCATTTTTCTACAGATAATCATTTAGCCTATTACGCCTTCGTTTGAAGTTACTGACTGATCTCGGTCAAAGTGGAATTAAAAGTGGAGTTAAAGACAGGATAGAAACGTTATTTCTTATGCTTCACACCGTTACAACGGAACGGTGAAAATTTCACCCTTCCGTTATTTTGTGGTTCTGGAATATTGCCAATTTATTCTGAAGCTTCCAGTTTATCCTGGGTCCTGAGTTCAAAATCAGAAGCATCATGCCGGTTTCTCAGCTGCCCGGACAGTTCACCCCAGGTGCGGTTGACCATTTTCCCACGTTGAACGGCCTCTCGCTGCCCAATATGTCTGGACCATCGAACAACATGTTGATAGTCATCCACCTGAAGAAACTCGGCAGCATCGTAGATTTTGCCATCCACCAGGGCCCCGTACCATGGCCAGATTGCCATATCCGCAATGGTATAATCATCGCCACAGATATAGGTATTGTTTGCCAGATGCTGGTTTAACATATCCAGCTGACGCTTGACCTCCATGGCAAAGCGATCAATAGGGTACTGGTATTTTTCCGGCGCATAAGCATAGAAATGGCCAAAGCCGCCCCCCAGGTATGGACCACTGCCCACCTGCCAGAACAGCCATGAGAGACACTGTGCCCGCCTGGCGGGTTCCGCTGGTAGAAACGCATTAAATTTTTCGGCCAGATAAAGGAGGATGGCTCCTGACTCAAATACCGGTATCTCCACACCGTCGCTTCGATCCACCAGGGCAGGAATCTTCGAGTTAGGGTTTATGCCAACAAAGCCCGAACCAAACTGATCACCTGCCATAATGTCAATCAGAAAAGCGTCATACCCGGCCTCTTTAATCCCCAGCGCCAGCAACTCTTCAAACAGTATGGTGACTTTCACACCATTCGGGGTTGCCAGTGAATAAAGTTGGAATGGATGCTTGCCAACCGGTAACGGTTTGTCAAAACGGGCACCGGCGGTTGGCCGGTTAATGCCACCAAACTGGCCACCATTCTCATTTTCCCAAGTCCATACCCTGGGAGGAACATACGATGCATCTGCCATGGGCAACTCCTTATTCGTTCTTAAGCCCGAAGCTGCCCAGCATAAGATAATTCCCGAAGAAAGGTAAGCGTATTCCCGTATTAAACACAGACATGAAAAGTAACGTGAATCGTTTTCAGGCCTTGATGCAAACAATCTGGATAAAAAGCACAGAGTCATCTATCTATGTCATACATCAAATTCACTGCTTAGTTCTTTCGTTCAAAAAATAACCGGAGTGTTCAAACAATGATAAAAACTGTTGTTGTATCCGTCCTGCTCCTGGCCTGCTTTCTGGTTATGGCCGACCTTGTTCCCTTTTTACTGAAAAACACAGACTCACCTGCTGATAATGAGCAGCCACAGAAAAAACAGGAACACATTATCAAATCAATCGTTTTATTAGTTGGTATTGCGATTATGATCACACTGATCCTGCACTTCTGGCACTGACTCAATCAAATCTGACTGGAGAGTAAAAGTGATGCTGACACAGTGAACACTGACTACATTTATGGGCATGGCTGCTTCCCTGAGTAATTGCAGGGCATTACTGAATACCATTCATTTCGGTGAGTGTACTTTGCATACCATGATTAACCGTTTAAAGCGTATATTTTCCCGACTGGCGTTTCTCTGTGCTGGCCAGAAACCCTCCTTTGAAGGCCCGGGGCTCTCCGGCATTATTGCGGATTGGGTTGAGCCGTTGCTCAGTGAATACAGCGACAGTAATAATGAGATCGAAAACATTATTGATCTGACGTCTAACTGCTGGAATATCGGTGCCTGTCCAAAAGATAACCGGGCTGAGTTATGGGGTCTTCTTATCCAGCCAATCGTTGAAGAACACTTTTATGAACACCGGCATGATCTTCAGGGCAAACTCAGGAAACTGATCAAAGTGAGGGAGAAACTGTATGCTCACGATCCACGCTTCATCCTGGATTTTCGGTTTAAATATCGCCGCTCCCAATTGAGGCTGGATATTTTCAGCACCCGGGACCTGAGCCCGTCCCAGTTTATGGCCGGGCTTGATGCATTAATCCATCAAAGTGAACTCAATGCCTGACTCACGTCTGAACCTTCATGATCTCCGGCCACTGCGTCGTATAAGAAGGACTCAGCACCTGCTGGTTCATATGCCATGGCTGCGCCCGGAAGCCCACTGATGCAGGCCGGAGTGTCTGGCTCCCAAAGCGCTGGTTAATGGCATCCAGCACGGTCATCATCCGGGTATTTTCCGGAATTGCTGCTGCCGTCAGCAAGTCTCCCTGAAAACTTGCACCGGAACAAAGATCCACCAGGGCAAAGCCCGCCTTTTTATACTCGTAACCTTCCTGAAACAGCACGTCCAAAGCCGGATTTAACTGTTGCAGCCAAACCGAGCTATCACTGGTGGGCGATGGAACCATCAGCTTCAGACTCCGTCCGGTTTGCGGGAGATTGGCCTTAAAGGGATCGGTCCTGATAAAAATAATGGCTTCACGGGAATACTGCTGTTGTTTTCTGAGTTTCTCGCAGGCGCGACAGATAAAACTGGCCAGTGCGGCATGAAGTGCCTGCCTGGTAGTGACCCGCTGGCCGAAGCTCCGGGAGCACATAATCTGATGTTTATTGGCTGAACTCCCCTCTTCCCAGGGAATGCAGTACTCCCCCTGAAGTTCACAGACCGTCCGTTCCAACACCACAGAAAACTGTTTCCTGACCCATCGACGATTGGCGTTTGCCAGTTGTGCAGCAGTATGAATACCTGCCGCCTCCAGCCGCTTTCCTATGCGTCGGCCTACTCCCCATACCTCACCAACCGGGGTGATTGCCATTAACCGCTGCTGGCGTATCGGGCTGGTTAAATCCACAACACCACCGGTTGCCGGAAATTTCTTGGCCGCATAGTTAGCGAGTTTGGCCAGTGTTTTGGTGGTTGAGATGCCCACACCAATCGGCAGCCCCGTCCACTGGAATACCCGCCGTTTCATATCCAACCCTATGGCATGCAGATTTGCCAGCGGAAAACCGGAGAGTTCAACAAAGGCTTCATCGATCGAATACACTTCCAGCTTCGGGCTGAACTGTTCCAGCACCGACATAAAGCGGGAAGACATATCGCCATACAGCGCATAGTTGGAGCTTTTCAGTATGATTTCACCACGGGCCACCTGATCCCTGACCTTGAACGCCGGTGTCCCCATGGCAACGCCCAGGGCTTTCAGTTGCGCTGTTCTGGCAACGATACAGCCATCATTATTGCTGAGCACTCCCAGGGCTTTACCCAGCAGGGATGGATTAAAGACCTGCTCGCAGGAACAGTAAAAAGCATTGGCATCACAGAGGGCAATAACGTCCTTCATCGCAGGTGGTGAATGACTTCAGTGACCACACCCCAGACATTGAGCCCTTCTTCAGAGTCCAGTTTAATCGCAGGGTAGTCGGGGTTTTCCGAGTGCAATTCCGGTTTGCCATGGCAATAGACCAGGCGTTTTACAATCAGCTCACCGTCCAGCAAGGCCAGTATCACATCACCGTCTCCCGGAGTGAGGGAGCGATCAATAATCAGAATGTCACCATCAAAGATGCCAGCGCCTTCCATGGATCGCCCCTGGGCCCGGGCAAAAAAAGTCGCTGCCGGATGACGGATCAACAGCTGGTCCAGGGAGAGCGTATCTTGCAGGTAGTCAGCTGCCGGGCTGGTGAAGCCACAGGCAGCCGGGCTCTGGTAAAAGGGCAATGTCTCTGGCAAAGGTCGTGGAAGGATCTGGATCGGCTTCATGCCATTCAATCTCATCAACTGTTTATTTATACAGTATAAGCATTTAGCGGTTAAAAGAAAACGGATGCACTTTGGAGGCAGGAGAGCTGTTCCGCAAGCCGACTCTGATCGACTTGCAATGGAGCATCTTTGCTTCTCCACCTGACACACCATCAATGGAACCTGACAATCATTTTGAGGTCAAACAGCGACATTAATAATCTAGTGCAGAAAAGCGTTAATACCCGTACACCCCGTTCATCCTGAGCTTGTCGAAGGATGGTGCCACCGTACTTCGACAAGCTCAGCACGAACGGTATGGGTATCAACGCTAAATTGCACTAGGAGGTACTCTGAAAGCAACCACATCCACCCACTCCCGCTCAAAGCCTGACCGCCGGGATGACACCGGTTCAAGCGGGATGCCTGACCGCCCCAGAAGCACATTTAACGGTAAAAAAGTCTCAAACCATCAGTCCTGCAGAGGCACAAGCCGCCCCCTGCATGATGTCAAAACTCTTGAAGACGCCTTTTGGGAAAGTAAACCGTTACCAGAACGTAAGACCACCTCGGCTGAGGTGCTTAAAGCATATAGCCGTGATGTAACCTCGCTCAGAAGTGGCTTCTTCCTGCAAAAGCTCTGCTTACAGAACGTTCCACACGGCAATAGAAAAGTCACCCCGGATCAGGTCATTCAGGAATTCAAACGGGAGCCGGGTCAGAATAGCAAGTGCCAATTAGCGATAGCTCGTTTCAAAGCGGAATGCTGCCTGAAAGGCCTGCTCCTGAATGGTCAGCGGGTCACAGCGGATGCGGTGGTTAAGGACTTCCCGGATACTCCGGAAGGAAAACTGGGAATAGCACGCTTTATGGAACAATGTTGCCTGAGTGGCCTGGGCCTGCAAGGCCAGCAGGTCACACCGAATGCGGTGGTCAGGGCTTTCCCGGATAATCCGGAAGGCAAACTGGGAGTAGCACGCTTTCAGGAACAATGCTGCCTGAGCGGCTTGCCATTGAATGGCCAGCAGGTCTCACCGGATACGGTG
>NZ_JBLYNS010000201.1:0-6696 GCF_049310205.1 Endozoicomonas sp. ALC013
GTTAAAATTGGCTTTCTGTGCGTTCACGTAGGGTAACAGCGCGGCCACGGTCTTTTTGAGCCCTGGTGTCCGCTCCTGCCCGTTATCCACCAGTTTCGCCATGGCCCACAGCAGGTTGGCGATTTCCTGTGGGTTAAAATTGGCTTTCTGTGCGTTCACGTAGGGTAACAGCACGACCACGGGCTCTTGGAACTCTGTTGTTTGCAACTGCCCGTCGTCCACCAGTTTCGCCATGGCCCACAGCAGGTTGGTGATAGCCTGTAGTTTAAAGTGAGCTTTCTGTGCGTTTACCTGGGGCAACAGCGCGGCCACAGTCTCTTTGAGTACTGGTGTTTGCTTCTGCCCGTTGTCCACCAGTTTCGCTATGGCCCAAAGCAGGTTGGTGATCCCCTGGGCAGTAAATTGGTCTTTCTGTGCGTTCACGTAGGGCAGCAGCGCGGCCACGGCCTCGTTGAGCTCTGGTGTCCGCTCCTGCCCGTTGTCCACCAGTTTCGCCATGGCCCACAGCAGGTTGGCGATATGCTGAGGACTAAACTGGTCATTCTGTGCGTTCACGTGGGGCAACAGCGCGGCTACGGTCTCGTTGAGCTCAGGTGTCTGCTTCTGCCCATTGTCCACCAGTTTCGCCATGGCCCACAGTAGGTTGGCGATACCCTGGACTTTAAACTGGGCTTTCTGTGCGTTCACGCGGGGTAACAGCGCGGCTACGGTCTCTTTGAGTTCTGGTGTCCGCTCCTGACCGTTGTCCACCAGTTTCGCCATGGCCCACAGCAGGTTGACGATATGCTGAGGAATAAATTGGTCTTTCTGTGCGTTCACGTGGGGCAACAGCGCAGCCACGGCCTCATTGAACTCTGGTGTCTGTTCCTGCTTGTTGTCCACCAGTTTAGCCATGGCCCAGAGCAGGTTGGCGATATGCTGAGGAATAAATTGGTCTTTCTGTGCGTTCACGTGGGGCAACAGCGCAGCCACGGCCTCGTTGAACTCTGGTGTATGCTCCTGCTTGTTGTCCACCAGTTTCGCCATGGCCCACAGCAGGTTGGCGATTTCTTGTGGTTTAAAGTGAGCTTTCTGTGCGTTCACGTGGGGCAACAAGGCGGCCACGGCCTCGTTGAACTCTGGTGTTCGTTCCTGCCCGTTGTTCACCAGTTTTGCCATGGCCCACAGAAGATTGGCGACAGCCTGGGGGGCAATATCCCTGGCTGGATGTTTTTGGTTGCAGTTAAATATTATTGCATCAAGTAGCGTTGACAATAAGGCCGCTTGAGTACGCTTAACTCGCGCATCCATGGGTTTATGAAGGGTAAACACACCCGCTGAAGTCAATGAGTGCATTGTTGTCGTCAGGCTTCGCCAATTCCAGCTCCGGGTTGCTGTGAAATTTTGCAGCAAACCCATCAGCTGGCTTTGTTCCCCTCGATTTAACGGTCTTTTAGCCGCTAACGTGTATTTTTTAACTGAACTGGCATATAGGCCGTGATCTCTCCCATCATAGCGATGACCGAAACGATGCGATTTCCTCACCAGATCATCCATTATTTCTGGTTTGATGAGGGCATTAAAATCTTGAGCAGAGTTTACTGAACGGTGCATTAAATATTGAGAAGGGCGTGTGGCAGAAGAATGGTGAAATTCATTACATCCCAGGGTAGAGCGGGGGTGACTATCCCGCTGTCTGACTGTGGCATGTCTATATCGCCCACGCCTTGAAGAAGGGGCATGGCCATTCGGTTGGTTGTAACCGTTATCTGATCTTGTGTATTGATCACTGATACCGGCAGAACTTCTATCCATAATTATATTTCATTAATTCATGAAAATATAAAAAGCAGACTGCTGTTCTGCCCAGAAGTTCATTGTGCGGCAAAGTTTACTTGAGTCATGATGGGAGGAAGGCGATTACTGGTTGTTTGTTTTCTTCCTCTTTGCCGGGTTGGTTTGCTCTGCTAAATGTTCTTCGGCAGTAACGTATGCAGCATCTGCCCACCCTCTTTTAAGTGAAACACAGCTATGACCCTGCGGCGGGATGCCTATCCTGATCTTTATTTGATCAATATATAGTTTCATTAAATCTTTCTTCAACAGCTGGTTAGTCGGGATTTCAATGACCTCAAATCCTGCTTTTTGCAACAGTGCGATTTTAAGCAGAGTTGAACCATTCCTGGTGTTGAAATCACCACCTACGTAATGATGCGGGCCCTGAACTTCAATCACCATGTTGTGATCTGGCAGAAGCAAGTCAACCGGAGGTAATGAGTTCAGACTCTTTTCTTCTTCAATCCTCAAAGATGGAATGCATGATTGGAGTTGATTGCGGAAGCTGGATTGACGTTTTGAAACGATTGTCTGGTAATGGGGAACGACCGGGCACTCTCTGCCAAGCCAACTTGCGGCCATGGCAATGATGCGTTGATCAACTTCATTGACTGGGAATGTATTTTCCAGGTGAGTAAACAGGTCATCCATGTGTTTTTCAAGCACGTTATTTTTATTGGCATTGGAGTCTAGAGCCAACCTGGCACAGCACACCATGACTCCCCAGAGAGACATCAATAGCTCTTGCTGAGAAAACTGAAGGTTCTCACTGATTCGATAGACAAGCGATTCGAACGAAGAGGTAGCCAGGTTCAGCTCAACGAGTTCACCCAGTTTGGCCGTGGCCCACAGCAGGTTGGCAATACCCTGGGCATTAAATTGGTCTTTCTGTGCGCTCACCCGGGGCAACAGTGTGGCCACGGCCTCGTTGAGCCCTGGTGTCTGCTCCTGCCCGTTATCCACCAGTTTCGCCATGGCCCACAGCAGGTTGGCGATATCCTGGGCATTAAATTGGTCTTTCTGCAGGTTCACTTGGGGCAATAACGCGGCCACTGCCTCGTTGAACTCTGGTGTCCGCTCCTGTCCGTTGTCCACCAGTTTCGCCATGGACCACAGGAGGCTGGCGATACCCTGGGGTTTAAAGTTAGTTGTTTGTACGTTCACGTGGGGCAACAGCGCGACCAGAGGCTCTTTAAGCACTGGTGTCCGATCCAGCCCGTTGTCTACCAGTTTTGCCATGGCCCACAGCAGGTTAGCGATACCCTGTGGTTTAAAGTTAGCTTTCTGTGCGTTCACGTGGGACAACAGCGCGGCCGCAGCCTCTTTGAGTTCTGGTGTATGCTCCTGTCCGATGTCCACCAGTTTTGCGATGGCCCACAGCAGGCTGGCGATACCCTTGGCATTAAATTGGTCTTTCTGTGCGTTCACGCGGGGCAACAGCGCGGCCACGGCCTTTTTGAGTCCTGGTGTGTGCTCCTGCCCGTTGTCTACCATTTTCGCCATGGCCCAAAGCAGGTTGGCGATTTCCTGTGGTTTAAAGTCAGCTTTCTGTGCGTTCACGTGGGACAAAAGCGCGGCCGCAGTCTCTTTGAGCTCTGGTGTATGCTCCAGCCTGATGTCCATCAGTTTCGCCATGGCCCATAGCAGGTTGGCGATACCCTGGGCATTAAATTGGCCTTTCTGTGCGTTCACGTGGGGCAACAGCGCGGCCACGGCCTGTTTGAGTCCTGGTGTATGCTCCTGCCCGTTCTCTACCATTTTTGCCATGGCCCACAGCAGGTTGGCGATACCCTGAGGAATAAATTGGTCTTTCTGTACGTTTACGTGGGGCAACAACACGGCCACAGCCTCTTTGAGCTCTGCTGTCCGCTCCTGCCCGTTGTCCACCAGTTTCGCCATGGCCCACAGCAGGTTAGCGATACCCTGTGGTGTAAAGTTGGCTTTCTGTGCGCTCACTTGGGGCAACAGCGCGGCCATGGTTTCGTTAAACCCTGGCGTCCACTGTGGCCCGTTGTCCACCAGTTTCGCCATGGCCCACAGCAGGTTGACGATACCCTGGGGCTTAAAGTTAGTTTTTTGTACGTTCACGAGGGGCAATAGGGCGGCCACGGCCTCGTTGAGCTCTGGCGTCTGCTCGTGTCCGTTGTCCACCAGTTTCGCTATGGCCCACATCAGGTTGGTTATTTCCTGTGGTTTAAAGTCAGCTTTCTCTGGGTTCACTTGTGGCAACAGCACGGCCACGACCTCTTTGAGCAGCGGTGTCCGCTCCTGCCCGTTGCCCACCAGTTTCGCCATGGCCCACAGCAGGTTGGCGATATGCTGAGCATTAAATCGGTTTTTCTGTGCGTTCACGAGGGGCAACAGGGCGGCCACGGCCTCGTTGAGCCTTGGTGTCCGCTCCAGTCGGTTGTCCACCAGTTTCGCCATGGCCCACAGCAGGTTGGCAATACCCTGGGCGTTAAGTTGGTTTTTCTGTGCGTTCAGGAGGGGCAGCAGGGCGGCCACAGCATCTTTGAGCCCAGGTGTCCGCTTCAGCCCGTTGTCCACCAGTTTCGCCATGGCCCACATCAGGTTGGTGACTTCCTGTGGTTTAAAGTGAGCTTTCTGTGCGTTCACGCGGGGCAACAGCGCAGCCATGGCTTCTTTGAGCCTTGGTGTATGCTCCTGCCCGTGGTCTACCATTTTCGCCATGGCCCACAGCATGTTGGTGATAGCCTGAGGAATAAATTGGTCTTTCTGTACGTTCACGTGGGGCAACAGAGCGAACATGGCCTCTTTGAGATCTGGTGTCTGCTCCAGGCCGTTGTCCACCAGTTTCGCCATGGCCCACACCAGGTTGGTGACTTCCTGTGGTTTAAAGTGAGCTTTTTGTGCGTTCACGTGGTGTAACAAAGCGACCACGGCCCCGTTGAACTCTGGTGTCCGTTCCTGCCCGTTGTCCACCAGTTTTGCCATGGCCCACAGCTGGTTGGCGACACCCTGGGCATCAATATCCCTGGCTGGAGGTTTTTGGTTGCAGTTAAATATTATTGCATCAAATAGCGTTGACAATAAGTTAGCCTGAGTAAGTTTAACTCGCGCATCCATGGGTTTATGAAGAGTAAATACACCCGCTGATGTCAATGAGTGAAGTGTTGTCGTGAGGCTGCGCCAATTCCAGCTCCGTGTTGCTGCGAAATTTTGCAGCAAACGCATCAGCTGGCTTTGTTCCGCTCGATTTAACGGTCTTTGAACAGCTGACGTGTATTTTTTAATTGAACTGGCATATTGCCCGTGATTTTTTCCATTATAGCGATGACCGAAACGATCCGATTGACTCAACAGATCATCCATTATTTCCTGTTTGATGAGGGCATTAAAATCTTGAGCAGGGTTTACTGAACGGCACTGTAGATGTTGAGAAGAGCGTGTGCCAGAAGAATGGTAAAATTCATTGCGACCCGGTGCAGTGCGGGGGGGATGATTCCATTGTCTGACTTTGGCATGTCTGTATCGCCCACGCCTTGAAGAAGGGGCATGGCCATTAGGTTGGGTGTAACCGTTATTTGATGTTGTGTATTTGCCACTGATACCAGCAGAACTTCTATCCATAATTATATTTCATTCATGAAAATATGAAAAGCAGACTGCTGTTCTGTTCAGAAGTTCATTTTGCGGAAAAGTTTACTTGAGTCATGATGGGAAGAAGGCGATTACTGGCTGCTTGTTTTCTTCCTCTTTGCCGGGTTGGTTTTTTCTTCTAAATGTTCTTCGGCAGTCACGTATGCAGCACCTGCCCAACCTCTTTTAAGTGATACAGAGCCATGCTCCTGTGGCGGAATGCCTATTCTGGTCTTTATTTGATCAATGTATGGTTTCATTAAATCCTGATTCAAGAGCCTGTTAACCGGAATTTCAATGACCTCAAATCCTGCTTTTTGCAACAGTGCGATTTTCAGCAGAGTCGAACCATTCCTGGTTTTGAAATCACCACCTACGTAATGACCCGGTCCCTGAACTTCAAGAACCATGTTGTGATCTGTCAGAAGCAGGTCAACCGGAGGCAGTGAGTTCAGACTCTTTTCTTCTTCAATCTTCAAAGATGGAATAGTTGATTGGAGATGATCGCGGAAGTCGGCTTGGGTATTTGAAATGGTTGTCTGGTAATGGGGGACGACCGGACACGCTCTGCCAAGCCAACTTGCGGCCAGGACAATGGTGCGTTGATCCTCTTCATTGTGCAGGAATGTATTTTCCAGACGGGTGAACAGGTCGTTCATGTGCTTTTCAAGCACGTTATTTTTATTGGCATTGGAGTCTAGAGACAACCTGGCACAGCATACCATGACTCCCCAGAGAGACATCGATATCTCTTCCTGAGAAAACTGAAGCTTCTCACTGATTCGATAGACAAGCGATTCAAACGTAGAGATAGCCAGGTTCAGCTCAATGAGTTCACCCAGTTTGGCCGTGGCCCACAGCAGGTTGGCAATACCCTGGGCATTAAATTGGTCTTTCTGTCCGTTCACGCAGGGCAACAGGGCGGCCACGGCCTCTTTGAGTTCTGGTGTCGGCTCCTGCCCGTTGTCCACCAGTTTTGCCATGGCCCACAGCAGGTTGGCGATATTCTGAGGAATAAATTGGTCTTTCTGTGAATTCACGTGGGGCAACAGTGCGGCCACGGCCTCATTGAGCTCTGGTGTCCGTTTCTGACCGTTGTCCACCAGTTTTGCCATGGCCCACAGCAGGTTGGCAATTCCCTGAGCATTAAATTGGTCTTTCTGTACGTTCACGTGGGGCAACAGCACGGTCATGGCCTCGTTGAGCCCGGGTGTCAGCTCCAGCCCGTTGTCCACCAGTTTCGCCATGGCCCACAGCAGGTTGGCGATATGCTGAGGAATA
>NZ_JBLYNS010000202.1:0-6607 GCF_049310205.1 Endozoicomonas sp. ALC013
ATGACCGCAAGTCCCGCAACAAGCGTGGCAGCAAGGGTAAAGATCGTCGTAATGACAATGACGATCTGCCACGCCGTGGTAAAGGTGGTCGCAACGAGCGTGATGATCGCCGTGGCGGCAGTCGCAAGTTTGCCCGTACCATGGCACCTGAGTCCATGGCGGCTCACGGCTTTACCAAGCCGACAGCGCCGGTTGTTCGTGAAGTTTCCATCCCGGAAACCATCACGGTTGCAGAGCTGGCCAGCAAGATGGCCATCAAAGCGGCGGACGTTATCAAGGCCATGTTCAAAATGGGCTCCATGGTAACCATCAACCAGGTTATCGATCAGGATACTGCCAGTATCGTGGTTGAAGAAATGGGCCACAAATACAAGCTGACCAAGGCAGACGCCATCGAAGACACCCTGGTGGATGATCAGCTGGAAGACGTTGCTTACGAAGCCAGGCCCCGTGCGCCTGTAGTGACCGTTATGGGTCACGTTGACCACGGCAAGACCTCGCTGCTGGACTACATTCGTAAGAGTCGCGTTCAGGCTGGCGAAGCCGGTGGTATTACCCAGCACATTGGTGCCTACCACGTAGAAACGGATCGTGGCATGGTGTCCTTCCTGGATACGCCTGGACACGCGGCCTTTACCGCCATGCGTGCCCGTGGTGCCAAGGCGACGGATATCGTTATCCTGGTTGTTGCTGCTGACGATGGTGTCATGCCGCAGACCGAAGAAGCGGTGCAACACGCGAAAGCGGCTGGCGTACCTATCGTGGTTGCCGTGAACAAGATGGATAAGCCGGAAGCAGATCCGGATCGGGTGAAAAACGAGCTGTCTGCCCGTGACGTTATTCCTGAGGAGTGGGGTGGCGATACGCAGTTTATGCCAGTATCCGCCCTGACCGGTGAAGGTGTTGAAGATCTGCTGGAAGCAGTTATTCTTCAGGCCGAAGTGCTTGAGCTGACTGCTCCGGATGAAGGTCCTGCCCGTGGCGTCGTTGTTGAGTCCCGACTGGATAAAGGTCGTGGTCCTGTGGCCACCGTTCTGGTGCAGGGCGGTAAGCTGAATCAGGGTGATAATATCCTGGTGGGACAGCAGTACGGTCGTGTACGTGCGATGCTGGATGAGAACGGCCAGCCCATCAAAGAAGCAGGCCCTTCTATCCCGGTAGAGATTCTGGGTCTGGATGGTACGCCGGATGCCGGTGACGAAATGCTGGTGGTTCGCGATGAGCGTAAAGCCCGTGAAATCGCCCTGTTTCGTCAAGGCAAGTTCCGCGAAGTCAAGCTGGCTCGTCAACAGGCTTCCAAACTGGAGAATATGTTCTCCAGAATGGGAACTGAAGATAAGAAGACGCTCAACATCGTCCTCAAGGCAGACGTACGAGGCTCCCTGGAGGCGCTGACCGCTTCTCTGGAAGAGCAGGGTAACGATGAGGTCGAAGTAAGGGTTATCTCTGGTGGTGTTGGTGGTATTACCGAAACCGACGCCAACCTGGCCCTGGCTTCCAACGCCGTTATCGTTGGCTTTAACGTTCGTGCCGATGCTTCTGCCCGTAAAGTGGTAGAGACTGAAGAGCTGGATCTGCGTTACTACAGTGTTATCTACGACATCATTGATGACGTTAAGAAAGCGCTGACCGGTATGCTGGGCTCCGATACCCGTGAACAGATCGTGGGTACCGCTGAAGTTCGTGAAGTATTCCGTTCACCGAAGTTTGGTGCCGTGGCTGGCTGTATGGTTATTGAAGGTACCGTGTACCGCAACGACCGTATCCGCGTACTGCGTGATAACGTGGTGATCTACGAAGGTGAGCTGGAGTCTCTGCGTCGTTACAAGGATGATGTCAACGAAGTTCGTAACGGTATGGAGTGTGGTATCGCCGTTAAGAGCTACAACGACGTTAAGCCTGGTGACAAGATCGAGGTTTACAAGACGATTGAAGTACAGCGTACGCTTTAATTCGTTATGCGTGTGAATGTGAAATAGACGCCAGAGCCTGCGGTTTTTCCCGCAGGCTTTTTTAACCACAAAGGCACAAAGTCACAAAGGGAAGGATTGCTTTGTGTCTCTGTGCCTTTTGTGCCTTTTGGGTATTGTGGTTTACGGAGTGAGTATTCAATGGCTAAAGAGTACAGTCGTACCCAGCGAGTAGCCGACCAGATTCAGAAAGAACTGGCTCAGCTGATTCAGCTGGAAATGAAAGATCCTCGTCTTGGCATGGTCACGGTCAGTGTGGTCGAAGTAAGTCGGGATCTCGCTTTTGCAGATGTTTATGTCTCGTTTCTTGGGGTGGATGATCAGGAAAAAATTGATCAATCCCTGGAGATATTGAGTCAGGCCGCGGGGTTCCTGCGTTCTCAGCTGGCCAGGGCCATCAAGCTGAGGTTTACCCCGCGACTCCGCTTTTACTATGACAACAGTCTGCGGCGCGGGGCTTACCTGTCCTCGCTGATCGATCAGGCGGTTGCCAAAGACGCTAAAGCGGATAAAGGCTCAGAAGAAGGTACCGAGGAGTAAGTCATGGCCAGAAGAGGTCGACGCGCTAATCGTGGCCGTCCGGTGGACGGTATTATTGTGGTTGATAAAGTCTATGGCGCTTCTTCCAACGAGGTGCTCCAGCGGGTGAAGCGGTTGTTTAATGCCGCCAAGGCGGGCCATACCGGCAGCCTTGATCCGCTGGCAACGGGCGTTTTACCCATCTGTCTGGGGGAGGCCACCAAGTTTTCCCAGTATTTGCTGGATTCTGATAAATCCTACCGCACCACCATGAAAATGGGGGTGAGAACCACCACAGGTGATCGTGAGGGGGAGATTGTCGAAGAGCGTCCGGTGACGGTCACCCGTTCCGATGTGGAGGCCATTCTGCACCAGTTCCGGGGTGATGTTGAGCAGGTGCCCAGCATGTTCTCTGCGCTCAAGCACAACGGTAGGCCATTGTACGAATATGCCCGGGAAGGGATTGAAATTGAGCGCCCTTCGCGCACCATTACCATTCATCGTCTGGAGCTGCTGGACTTTGATGGGGATGAGTGTGTTTTCGAGGTGGATTGCACCAAGGGAACCTATATCCGCACGCTGGTTGAAGATATTGGTGAGGCCCTGGGCTGCCTTGGTCATGTTGCTGAGCTGAAGCGCCTCAAGGCAGGCCCTTACACTGAGCATCAGGCGCACTCCCTGGATGAGCTGGCGGCCATGCGGGATGAAGCCCGTGAGTCGGCCCTGGATGTCGACCAGCGTATAGAGTTTGCCGAGCTGTCCGCTCTGGCAGAGGAGCTGGGCCGTGACAAGCTGGAACCAGCGCAGTCAGAGCGCCTGAGGGAGTTGTCGAAAATCCGCAATAAGGCCGGTGATCGTGTTATTGATGACCTGTTGTTGCCTCAGGACAGCGCTGTCAGTGACTGGCCGCAGGTCAAACTGGGTGCAACCAGCAGTTATTATGTTTCCCAGGGGAATCCGGTCCAGGTGCCTCAGGCACCGACATCCGGCAATGTCCGCATCTATGGCGTTGCTGAAGGGGCCGAAGGCGTGCTGTTCCTGGGTATCGGCGAAATTACCGATGATGGTCTGGTAGCACCCAAGCGTCTGGTCAAAGGCTGATTCAGCCTGAAATACGCGATTCCATTTGCCCAACTGCTTATATAGTTTTTTTGGACGCGTTCACAACATAGTGATAGAATTCGTCGCTTGTTTGAATGGCTGGCTGTAAATATGCACGGTCATGCCGGTTATCTGTATTGCATATTATCTGGAGATTGAACAATGGCTTTGACTGCTGAACAGAAAGCTGAAATCCTGAAGAAATTCGCTCGCACTGAAGGCGACACCGGTTCCCCTGAAGTTCAGGTGGCTCTGCTGACCGCTAACATCGAAGGTCTGCAGGGACACTTCAAGGCGAATCACAAGGATCATCACTCTCGTCGTGGTCTGATTCGCATGGTAAACCAGCGTCGTAACCTGCTGGACTACCTGAAGCGTAAGGATGTTGAACGTTACCGCAGCCTGATCCAGCTTCTGGGTCTGCGTCGCTGATCGTTTGATACAGTCATATTGGGTGGTGGTGTCTTGATATCACCTCCCTCAGTCAAGGCACCGCGAGCTGCACTATCTGTGGCTGGCGGTGTTTTGTTATTTGCGGGTTGAGAATGTTGTCAGCCCGGGCATTATCTCTCTGCGGGTTGCGACTGCCGGGCTCTGTTTTCTCTGGTAGTCTTGGACAAGAATTACCCATGCCTGCACTCTGTCTGCATGGGGTGCAATTCAGAGACTTCGATTCAGAGGTCTCTGAATTGCATCCATCTCTATGACAGTGTGGATGCAGGTGGGGTGATATCGTTTGGTAATAAAGGAAAATAACGTGAGTATTGCTCCAAAAGCATTGACAAAGACTTTCCAGTTCGGTGAACACACCGTGACCCTGGAAACTGGACGGGTTGCCCGTCAGGCCACCGGTGCCGTGCTGGCAACCATGGGTGAGCTGCAGGTTCTGGCGACGGTAGTGGGTGCTAAAAGTGCCCGTGATGGTCAGGACTTTTTCCCATTATCCGTTCACTACCAGGAAAAGGTTTACGCGGCGGGTAAAATTCCCGGCGGTTTCCTGAAACGTGAAGGTAAGGCCAGCGAAAAAGAGACGCTGACTTCCCGTCTGATTGACCGTCCTATCCGTCCGCTGTTCCCGAAAGGTTTCATGAACGAAGTTCAGGTCATCATCACGGTAATGTCGGTGGATAAGAAGAACGATCCTGACATTCTGGGCATGATTGCCACGTCTGCGGCCCTGGCTATCTCCGGTATTCCCTTTGCCGGTCCTGTGGGTGCTGCCCGTGTTGGTTTCACTGAAGACGACGGTTACCTTCTCAACCCATCTTTCGAGCAGATGAAAAAGTCTGAGCTTGACATGGTGGTTGCCGGTACCAGCGACGCTGTGCTGATGGTTGAGTCCGAAGCGCAGGAACTGACAGAAGATGAAATGCTGGGTGCGGTTCTGTTTGCCCAGCAGGAGTACCAGGCGGTTATTGCTGCCATTAAAGAGTTTGCGGCAGAAGCCGGTAAGCCAACCTGGGACTGGCAGCCAGAGCCAGAAAAAACGGCAGTGAAAGAAGCCGTTGCTGCTGGCTTTGAGCAGAAAATTCGTGAGGCCTATGGCATCACCATCAAGCAGGAGCGCAGCAACAAGCTGGCGGAGCTGCGCGCTGAAGCTGAAGCTGAGCTGGTTGGCGAAGACGAAGGCAAGTTCAGTGCGGATGATGTTCAGACCTACTTCAGCAAACTGGAAAAGTCCGTCGTCCGTGGCAACATCATTAACGGTCAGCCGCGTATCGATGGTCGTGATACCAAAACCGTTCGCCCGATCACGGTAGAAGTTGGCGTTCTGAAAAAGACCCACGGTTCCGCCCTGTTCACCCGTGGTGAAACTCAGGCTATCGTCACCACAACGCTGGGTACTGCCCGTGATGCGCAGTTTGTCGACGCCCTGGAAGGTGAAAGCCGTGACCCGTTCATGCTGCATTACAACTTCCCTCCCTACTCTGTAGGCGAGGCTGGTCGTATGGGTCCTCCGGGACGCCGTGAAATCGGCCATGGTCGTCTTGCCCGTCGTGGTATTCAGGCAGTACTGCCCGGTGAAGAAGAGTTCCCTTATACCATCCGTGTGGTGTCTGAAATTACCGAATCCAATGGTTCCAGCTCCATGGCTTCCGTCTGTGGCTCTTCCCTGGCGCTGATGGATGCCGGTGTGCCTCTGAAGGCACCGGTTGCCGGTATCGCCATGGGTCTGGTTAAGGAAGGCGAGCAGTTTGCAGTCCTGACCGATATTCTGGGTGATGAAGATCACCTGGGTGATATGGACTTTAAAGTGGCTGGAACGGCCCACGGTGTTACGGCGTTGCAGATGGACATCAAGATTGCCGGTATCACTGAAGAGATCATGGATATCGCCCTTGACCAGGCTCTGCATGCGCGTCTGCATATCCTGGCCGAGATGAATAAAGTCATCGCCCGTTCCCGCAGTGAACTGTCGCCAAACGCACCAATGACCATGACCCTGAAGATTGATCAGGACAAGATTCGTGATGTTATTGGTAAAGGTGGTGCCACTATCCGTTCTATCTGTGAAGATACCGGTGCATCGGTTGATATTGCTGACGACGGCACCGTTAAAATTTATGGTGAGACCCGGGAAGCCTGTCAGGCAGCTTATGACCGTGTCTACGGCGTCACTGCTGAAGCGGAAATCGGCAAGATTTACCACGGTACGGTAACTCGCATTGTTGAGTTTGGTGCTTTTGTTAATATCCTGCCAGGTCAGGATGGCCTGGTGCATATTTCCCAGATTGCTGATCATCGGGTTGAGAACGTTGCTGACTACGTCAAGATGGGACAGAAGCTTGAAGTGGTTGTGATGGATCTGGACAACCGTGGTCGTATTAAGCTGAGCATGAAAGAAGTTGCTCGTATTAAAGAGCAGCAGGCTGCAGCGGCTGAATAATCACCGCTTCAAAGAGGCTGGCCTCAGTGCCAGTCTCTCTCAATATCTGGTTGCACATCAAAATTTTCTGCTACTCCCTGATGGAGTTACTCTGTGACCCGCAAGAAAAATGAGAGTCACTTTTTTCACG
>NZ_JBLYNS010000203.1:0-6598 GCF_049310205.1 Endozoicomonas sp. ALC013
ACACAGAAAAACCAATTTACTGCCCAGGGGATTGTCAACCTGCTGTGGACCATGGCGAAACTGGTGGACAAAGGGCAGGAACGGACACCGGGACTCCAAGAGGCCGTGGCCGCGTTGTTGCCCCACGTGAACGCACAGAAAGCTAACTTTAAACCCCAGGAAATCGCCAACCTGCTGTGGGCCATGGCAAAACTGGTCGGCAGCGGGCAGCAGACATCAGAGCTTACAGAGGCCTTGGCCGCGCTATTGCCCCACGTGAACGTACAGAAAGCTCACTTTAAACCCCAGGAAATCGCCAATCTGCTGTGGGCCATGGCAAAACTGGTCGACAGCGGGCAGCAGACATCAGAGCTTACAGAGGCCTTGGCCGCGCTATTGCCCCAAGTGAATGCCAAGAAAGCTCTCTTTAAACAACAGGAAATCACCAATCTGCTGTGGGCCATGGCGAAACTGGTGGACAACGGCCAGGAGCAAACATCACGGCTCAAAGAGGCCGTGGCCGCGCTATTGCACCGCGTGAACACACAGAAGGACCAATTTATTCCTCAGCATATCGCCAACCTGCTGTGGGCCATGGCGAAACTGGTGGACAACGGGCAGGAGCAAACACCACGGCTCAAAGAGGCCTTGGCCGCGCTGTTGCCCCACGTGAACGCACAGAAAACTCACTTAAAACCACAGGAAATCGCCAACCTGCTGTGGGCCATGGCGAAACTGGTGGACAACGGGCAGGAGCGGACACCCGAGCTCCACGGGGCCGTGGCTGCGCTGTTACCCCGCGTGAATGCACAGAAAGCTAACTTTAAACCACAAGAAATCGCCAACCTGCTGTGGGCCATGGCGAAACTGGTGGACAACGGACTGGAGCTGACACCAGAGTTCAAAGAGACTGTGGCCGTGCTGTTGCCCCACGTCAACGCACAGAAGGACCAATTTAAAGCTCAGGGCAATGTCAACCTGCTGTGGGCCATGGCGAAACTGGTGGACAACGGACTGGAGCGAACACAAGGGCTCATAGAGACCGTGGCCGAACTGTTACCCCACGTGAACGAACAGAAAGACCAATTTATTCCTCAGCATATTGCCAACCTGCTTTGGGCCATGGCAAAACTGGTGGACAACGGGCAGGAGTGGACACCAGAGCTCAAAGAGGCAGTCGCCGTGCTTTTGCACTACGTGAACGCACAGAAAAACCAATTTAATACCCAGAATGTCGCCAACCTGCTTTGGGCCATGGCAAAACTGGTGGACAACGGAGAGTGGGTGCCAGAGCTTAAAGAAGCTGTGTTCGCACTGTTGCCCCACGTGACCCCACAGAAACACCAATTTACTCCTCAGCATATCGCCAACCTGCTGTGGGCCATGGCGAAACTGGGTGAACTCGTTGAGTTACAAGTGGTTACCTCTACGTTCGAATCGCTTGTCTGCCGATTCAGTGACAACCTTAAGTTCTCTCAGCAAGATATTTTTATGTCTCTCTGGGGCGTAATGGTATGCTGTGCCAGGTTGTCTCTAGACTCCAATGCTCATAAAAATAACATGCTTGAAAAGCACATGGTTGACCTGTTTACTCGCCTGGAAAATACATCCCCGGACAATGAAAAGGATCAACGCATCATTGCCATGGCCGCCAGTTGGCTTGGGATAGCGTGTCCGATCATCCCCCATTACCAGACAACCATTTCAAAACATCAAGCCGACTTCCGCGATCAACTCCAATCATGCATGCCCTCTTTGAAGATTGAAGAAGAAAAGTGTCTGAACTCATTGCCACCCGTTGACCTGCTACTGCCAGATCACAACATGGCTATTGAAATTCAGGGACCGTCTCATTACGTAAGTAATGATTTTAAAATCAGGAATGGTTCGACTCTGCTTAAAATTGCACTGATGCAAAAATCAGGATTTGAGGTCATTGAAATCCCGGTTAACCAGCTCAGGAGCCAGGATTCAATGAAACTTTACATTAATCAAATAAAGACCAGAGTGGAAATCCAGCCACAGGGTCATGGCTGTGTATCACTTAACACCGGATGGGCAGATGAGACAAACGTTACCGCCAATAAAGGGAGGCAATCCCTGGATCACTCTTACTTAACCGCCGAAGATAATTCAGAAAAGCAAACAGACAAACCAAAAAACGGAAAAAGGAAAAGAATAAAAAGGCAATAACCGCTTCCCTTTCATCATGGCTCCAGAACCGTGTTCACATTCCAGCAAAATGAACTTCTGAACAGAACAGCAGTCAGTTTTTTATATTTTCATGAATTGATGAAATATAATTATGGATAGAAGTTCTGCCGGTATCAGTGGTCAATACGCAAGATCAGGTAATAATGACAACCAACCGAATGACCATGCCGCTTCCAGGCGTGGGCGATATAAACAAGCCACAGTCAGACAGTGGGATAATACCCCTCGCACAACCCCGGGGCGTAATAAATTTAACCATTCTTCTGCCGCAGGCCCTTCTCAATATCTACTGCGCCGTTCAGTAAACCCTGCTCAAAATTTTCATGCCCTCATCAAACCAGAAATAATGGCTGGTCTGGTGAGGAAATCGGATCGTTTCGGTCATCGCTATGATGGGAGAGATCACGGCCTGTATGCCAGTTCAATTAAAAAATACACGTCAGCGTCTAAAAGGCCTTTAAATCGAGCGGAACAAAGCCAGCTGATGCGTTTGCTGCAAAATTTCACAGCAACCCGGAGCTGGAATTGGCGAAGCCTGACGACAACACTGCACTCATTGACTTCAGCGGGTGTTTTTACCCCACATAAACCCATGGATGAACGTGTTCAGCTCACTCAAGCAGCCTTATTGTCGACGCTACTTGATGCAATAATATTCAAGTGCAACCAAAAACCTGAAGCCAGTGATATTGGTGCTCAGGAAATCGCTAACCTGCTGTGGGCCATGGCGAAACTGGTGGACAATGGGCAGGAACTAACACCAGGGCTCAACGAGGCCGTGGCCGCAATGTTGCCCTGCGTAAACGCACAGAAAGACCACTTTATTCCTCAGCATATTGTCAACCTGCTGTGGTCCATGGCGAAACTGGTGGACAACGGGCAGGAACTAACACCAGGGCTCAACGAGGCCGTGGCCGCAATGTTGCCCTACGTAAACGCACAGAAAGACCAATTTATTCCTCAGGGTATCGCCAACCTGCTGTGGGCCATGGCGAAACTGGCAGACAACGGGCTGAAGCACACTCCGAGGCTCAAAGAGGCCGTAGCCGCGCTGTTGCCCCACGTGAACGCACGGGAAGACCAATTTAATGCCCAGGGTATCGCCAACTTGCTATGGGCCATGGCGAAACTGGTGGACAACGGGCTGGAGCGAACACCAGGGCTCAAAGAGGCTTTAGCCGCCCTGTTGCCCCTCGTGAGAGCACAGAAAAACCAATTTATTCCTCAGCATATCGCCAACCTGCTGTGGGCCATGGCAAAACTGGTGGACAACGAGCAGGGGCTGACTCCAGAGTTCAAAGAGGCCGTGGTCGCGCTGTTGCCCCACGTAAATGCACAGAAAGCCAACTTTAAACGACAGGAAATCGCCAACCTGCTGTCGGCCATGGCAAAACTGGTGGACAGCGGGCTGGAGCAAACACCAGGACTCAAAGAAGCTGTGGCCGCTCTGTTGCCCAACGTGAGCGAACAGAAAGCTAACTTCAATCCACAGGAAAGCACCAACCTTCTGTGGGCCTTGGGGAAACTGGTGGACAACGGGCAGGAACGGACACCCCGTCTGAAAGAGGCCATAGCCGCGCTGTTGCCCTGCGTGCACAGACAGAAAGACCAATTTGTTCCGCGGGGAGTCGCCAACTTGCTCTGGGCCATGGCGAAACTGGTGGACAACAGCCAGGAGCAGACACCAGATTTCAACAAGGCCATGGCCGCACTGTTGCCCCTCGTGAAAGTACAGAAAGCTGACTTTACACCACAGGGAATCGCCAACCTGCTGTGGGCCATGGCGAAACTTTTGTACAACGGGATGGAGCAGACACCTGCGTTCATGGAGGCCGTGGCCGCGCTGCTACCCCACGTGAACGAACAGAAAGGCCAATTTATTCCTCAGCATATCGCCAGCCTGCTGTGGACCATGGCGAAACTGGTGGACAACAGACAGTACCGGACACCAGAGCTGAATGGGGCCATGGTCGCGCTGTTACCGCTCGTGGACGCACAGAAAGACCAGTTTATTCCTCAGCAAATCGCCAACCTGCTGTGGGCCCTGGCAAAATTGGTGGATAGCGGCCAGGAACAGACACCAGAGTGCAAAGAGGCCGTGGCCGCGCTGTTGCTGCGCGTGAACGCACAGAAAAACCAATTTAATGCCCAGGAAATCGCCAACCTGCTGTGGGCCATGGCGAAACTGGTGGACAACGGGCAGGAACGAACACCCGGGTTCAACGAGGCCGTGGCCGCACTGTTGCCACACGTAAACGCACACAAAGACCAATTTAATGCCCAGGAAATCGCCAACCTGCTGTGGGCCATGGCGAAACTGGTGGACAGCGGGCAGGAGCGGACAGCAGAGCTCAAACAGGCTGTGGCCGTGTTGTTGCCCCACGTAAACGTACAGAAAGACCAATTTATTCCTCAGGCTATCACCAACCTGCTGTGGGCCATGGCGAAAATGGTAGACAACGGGAAGGAGCACACACCAAGGCTCAAAAAGGCCGTGGCCGCACTGTTGCCCCACGTGAACGCACAGAAAGACCAATTTAGTGCCCGGGGTATTGCGATCCTGCTGTGGGCAGTGGCGAAACTGGGTGAGCTCGTTGAGCTGAACCTGGCTAGCTCTTCGTTCGAATCACTTGTCTATAGAATCAGTGAGAACCTTCAGTTTTCTCAGCAAGAGATATTGATGTCTCTCTGGGGAGTCATGGTATGCTGTGCCAGGTTGTCTCTAGATTCCAATACCAATAAAAGTAACGTGTTTGAAAAGCACATGGATGACCTGTTCACTCGCCTGGAAAATACCTCGCCAGACAATGATGAGGAACAATCCATCATTACCATGGCTTCAAGTTGGCTTGGCAGAGCCTGTCCGGTCGTCTGCCATTACCAGACAAACATTTCAAAAACCCAGGTCGGCTTCCGCGATCAACTCCAATCCTCTATTCCATCTTTGAAGATCGAAGAGGAAAAGAGTCTGAACTCATTACCTCCGGTTGACCTGCTACTGCCAGATCACAACATGGTGATTGAAGTTCAGGGTCCCTCTCATTATGTGGGTGGTGATTTCAAAACCAGGAATGGTTCGACTCTGCTTAAAATCGCACTGTTGCAAAAAGCAGGATTTGAGGTCATTGAAATTCCGGTTAACATGCTCTCGAGTCAGGATTTAATGAAACCATACATTGATCAAATAAAGACCAGGATAGGCATCCCGCCACAGGAGCATGGCTTTGTATCACATAAAAGAGCGTGGACAGGTGCTGCATACGTGACTGGTGAAGAACATTTCGCAGAGCAAACCAACCCGGCAAAGAGGAAGAGAACAAGCAGCCAATAATCTCCTTCCTCCCATCATGACTCAAGTAAACTTTTCCGCAAAATGAACTTCTGAACAGAACAGCAGTCTGCTTTTTATATTTTCATGAATTAATGAAATATAATTATGGATAGAAGCTATGCTGGTATCAGTGGTCAATACCCAAGATCAGATAACGGTTACAACCAACCGAATGGCCATGCCCCCTCTTCAGGGCGTGGGCGATATAGACATGCTACAGTCAGACAGCGGGATAGTCACCCCCGCTCTACCCCGAGATGTAACGAATTTCATCATTCTTCTGGCACACGCCCTTCTCAATATTTAATGCACCGTTCAGTAAACTCTGCTCAAGATTTTAATACCCTCATCAAACCAGAAATAATGGATGGTCTGGTGAGTAAATCGGATCGTTTCGGCCATCGCTATGATGGGAGAAATCACGGGCAATATGCAAGTTCAATTAAAAAATACACGACAACTGCTAAAAGACCGCTAAATCGAACAGAACAAAGCCAGCTGATACGTTTTCTGCAAAATTTTACCGCAACACGGAGCTGGAATTGGCGAAGCCTGACGACAACACTGCACTCATTTACTTCAGCGGGTATTTTTGCCATTCATAAACCCATGGATGAGCGTGTTAAGCTTACTCAAGCTTACTTATTGTCAACGCTACTTGATGCAATAATATTTAACTGCAACCAAACACCTGAAGCCAGGGACATTGATGCCCGGGGTATCGCCAACCTGCTGTGGGCCATGGCGAAACTGGTGGACAACGGGCTGGAGCGGACACCAGGGCTCAACGAAGCTGTGGCCGCGCTGTTGCCCCACGTGAATGCACAGAAAGACCAATTTAATGCCCAGGGCAGCGCCAACCTGCTGTGGGCCATGACGAAACTGGTGGACAATGGGCTGGAGCGGGTACCAGGGCTCAAAGAGGCCTTGGCCGGGCTGTTGTCCCACGTGAACGCACAGAAAGACCAATTTAATGCCCAGGGCATCGCCAACCTGCTGTGGGCCATGGCGAAACTGGTGGACAATGGGCAGGAGCGGACACCAGAGCTCAACGAGGCCGTGGCCGCGCTGTTG
>NZ_JBLYNS010000204.1:0-6594 GCF_049310205.1 Endozoicomonas sp. ALC013
TTATCCACCACAATCAGCAGCTTCATATTGGCCGGTTCTTTGGTGAACAGTGCCTTTACCCTGGATTCGTAGGTTTCGGTCCTGGTCTTGCCCGCATCCGGTTTAACATCTTTCAGCAACTGCTCATACACACGGAAGACAAACTCTTTATCCGTCTCGGTATTATTGCCGGTGCCTTCTGTGGCTATATCTTTGGTTTGTGGGTTATAGGAGGTAACTACCGCACACTTACCTCTTAAATCATGCTCCTGAAACAGCTGATAATACTTACACGCCTCATAAATACTGGATGCCACCAGAATCGCATTACCGGCTTGTGAGCTGAGTCGTTGCTTGGTACTAAAATCCAGCAGAATATCATTCACCACGATGCGCATTCGATTTTTCGCGCTGTATACATTCTGCATCGTACCCCATTTCTTTTTCAGCTCGGCTTTCTGGAAATCATTCAGACCCCGGGTTTTAGCATCAAACCAGGCATCAACCTTGTCCTGAGATTGAATCCGCTGGTCAATATCCCGGGCCTCATAGACCAAATCCAGCACCACACCATCTTCCACAGCCTCGTTGAACTTATAGGTGTGAATGTATTTGCCAAACACCTCAAGGCTGGTGGCTTTATCCTTTTTCAGCAACGGCGTGCCGGTAAAGCCGATAAACAGCGCACCGGGCAGAATCGCCTTCATCAGCCGGTGCAAACTGCCACTCTGGGTGCGATGGCACTCATCCACAAACACGTAGATATCCCCCACCGCATGACGCTCTTGCTTGCCCAGTTCTTTGATATAGGCATCCAGGTCATCCACCTCCCGGCGACCGAACTTATGCACCAGCGAGCAGATCAGCCGGGGCCTGGCCTGGCCAAGCTGGGCCATCAGATCACGGCCACTACTGGTGGTGGCGATGGTTTCACCGGCATCGGTAAACACCCGCTCAATCTGGTCGTTCAGCTCCACCCGGTCGGTAATCACCAGCACCCGGGCATCGGGCTTGTTCTCCAGAATCCACTTGGCCAGCAACACCATGGTGATACTTTTGCCACTGCCCTGGGTGTGCCAGATAATCCCGCCTTCCCGCCGACGGATATGTTCCTGTGCCGCTTTCACCCCAAAGTATTGATGCACCCGTGGCAGCTTTTTGATGCCACCATCAAACAGCACAAAGTCGTACAGCAGCTCAATAAGCCGCTGTTTTTCACACAGTTTGCCCAGGTATTTATCCAGCTTGTAACCGCTGTTGTCCGCCTCGTCCTCTTTCCAGGTCAGGAAGAATTTTTCCGGCGTCAGGATGGTGCCGTATTTCAAACCCTCCGAATCGTTACCGGCAAAGACAAACTGGACGGTATTGAAAAAGGAGCGGATAAAATCGTCCCGCTGATTGGTATTGCTCTGTCGTATGGCTTTGCCCACGGATTCACGGCTGTTTTTCAGCTCCAGCACCGCCACGGCGATACCGTTGACGTAGAGCACCACATCCGGGCGTTTTTCCCGTTCACCAAAGACGGTGACCTCTTCGGCAATGGCAAAGTCGTTTTCTTCGGGATTGTGCCAGTCAATCACCTGGACGGTTTCGGTAAGATTGCCTGCATCCGTTTTCACCTTGACGCCGAAACGGAGCAGCTCATAAAAAGCTTTATTGCTTTGATATAGGCTTTTGCTCTGTTCGCTGGCGGCGGCTTTCAGTTGCGTTACTGCCCGGCTGATGGCTTCGTTGCTGTAGCCTTTGCCCGCCAGAAAGCCCGTTAACCGGGGTTCTTCCACATTGCTGTTGTTGGGGCGGTCTTCCCAGTCGTCCAGATAGTGATAACCCAGTTGATCCTGAAACAGGGTTTTCACCACCCGGTTTTGGGTGGCCCGTTCGGGTTTGGTCACGGTACCGGAGCCAGCCATGGCGTTCTCCTTGAAAATAGGGGGAGGTACCGGCAGGGTGTGCATATTGTGCTGCCGGTGGTTGAAGGGGGTAAGGGTTGGTTAAACGAGGCGGACGGTGCCGGTGAGCAGGTTTTGCATCATGCCTTGTTTGAGTTTTTGGTGCTTCACAAGTTTTGTTTGTAGGTCTGCGATTTCTGTGGACATAGCATTAAAAACTCGGCCTATTTCAGCCTGTTCTTCCTGTGTATCAGGGATTGTGACTTCTATAGCAGACAGTGCATTAGCACTGATATGGACAACAGCATCACCTTGGCCTTTAGAAGATTTCTGCCTTCTGACAGGCTCAGTGTTCAGAAAGTATCCGAGAAAAGTGGGATCTTGACCGATATTAGGTCTCATTATGACAATATCGCCACCTGCATAAGCATCAAGGTTCATAACAAATGCGGCACATTTACCAATATCCTCTTTTGTTTCGCCAGAACCAGCGAATAGGATATCACCTTGTTTCAGTTTGACAGCAGAGTCTGAAACACTCGCCGAGATATAAGACTGAAATGAAGTGATAACATTATTATGTCTCGTGTATAACTCACCATATCGAACACATGGTATGTTACCTGAAAGGGCTTGCTCTTTAGTAACACCGCTCCCTTTGGAAAAGATACCTATACGACCAAGCGTTGTTTTTATCCACCCTGATTTTAGTTTTCCGCTCTTATCGTAAGGGTTTAAAAGCGACTGCATAGCCCCTTGCTTAATCTGCTGCTTTTTGATGATCTGCTGCTCCAGCGACTGGATTAGGGTATCCATATCGCTAAGGGCTTTGGCAATGGCTTCTTGCTCGGCTTTGGTTGGTGGCAGCGGGATTTTTGTGGAGTTTATTAATCCCGTATTCAGGTTCATCTGGGAGCCAGTTTGACCATGCTTTGACCAATCTTTCTCGAGGTCTGTTAACACATAATATAGGAAGTCCATATCGGTTTTTAAGTTGCCAAAAACCACAAACCCATCGTGGATACAAACATCTTTAAGAGTAATGATTGGTCGACCAACCGTGGCACAGATACTCATTACCAAGCTTCTGGAAGGAACAAAACGGCTATTAGCGATTCCCTTATCGGAAAGACTTTGTACAGTGTTTTTTAAATACTTGTTAGACTTTGATACATCAGAAATTCTCAACCAACCAGTTTTGGAGTTTTCATCAAACCAAACTGGGCTATCGATAGGGCGAGGAGAAGCTCCGCGCTGAATTTGTGCAAGATTACCAAGTGATATTGCTGACCAGTCCTCTGGAATCACTCCAACCTCAGTCTGCTTATACCCCGCCTTCAGTTCCATACAAACCCCATCTTCACCAGATGTTTACCCACCGCCTGTTCCAGCCGCACCACTCGCTGGTTAAATTGCGGCAACGAAGTTTCATAGCGATCCGCCAGCTCTTTAATCCGCTGGGTCAGCCGCTGGCTGATGCGATCCATCTCGGTATGCACATCCCGGTCAATGGTCATTAGCCATTTGTCGTCCACCACCAGCTGTTTGATCTCGTCTTCTGTCAGCGCCGGGTAGTGCTCATACAGGGCTTTATCCAGTTCCAGCTCTTCATGTTTGATCGCCCTTTTTTCTGTGGCGATATCGTCCAGCAATTCCAGATAGCGGTTCAGCACCACAATCTCTTTCAGATTGTCCCGGTCTTCGTTGTTGGGACGTGTCGTTCGGTCAATCAGCGTCAGGGCATCCGACCAGAGCAACCGACAGGTTTTGCGCCATTCTTTGATAGTGGCTTCGGTGGTCAGGAACTCATTGAGAATATCTGTCTCCTCACGATCCTCCGTGCGCTTCAGGCGATCCTTCACCGCTTTGGCGGTGATGGTGCCTTTGCTGTTTTTCAGGGCATCCAGAAAGCTGTCGTTTTTCAGCTCATTAAAATCGTCAATGGTGGTTTCCAGCCGCTTTTGCAGCACGGTGTATTCCTGGTGTGTAGCGGCATCCAGCGCTGCCCACGCCAACTCCTGATACTCCATCAGTACCGCAGTAGCCTCGGCTTTACTGCCAACGTCGTTTAATGCCCCATCTTCGCCGCTGTGCTCTTCCTGCAAGGTTTCCAGTTGGCTTTCCAGCTGCTCTTTATGGGCAATCAGCTGATCAATGGCAGCTTGCTCTCCAGCAAAGTAACGGTTAATCACCAGGTATTTGGGAATCAGGTCACAGGTCCAGCCTTTGATCACCTCTTTGCCTTTTTTAACCTCGATGATCTGATAGGTTTTCGCTTCCCAACCATCGGCAGAGATCAGGTAGCAGTCGTCCTGCATGGTATCCGCCCAATAATTCATCAGGTGCTGATAAACGTCGTACTTGTCCAGCAGCGGTTTGCCGGTGTAGGCGCTCAGCAGTGATTCGCTGATCTCCTCAATCATCGCCTTGGGTTTGCAACCGTCATCCTGCTGCTTCAGGTAGGTTTGGGTGGCGGTTTTCCAACCACTGAATACCTGGTTCATCGCTTTGATATAAGCGACAAATTCCGTATGTTGGTAGATGATTGGCTTCAGCGCTTCGGTACTGACCTGGAGCGAGTAGTAATCTGCCGAGCGGGCAGCAGTGGCAAACAGCGTGGTTTTCAGGGTCGGGAATACCTGCCAGTAGTGGTGCAGGGCATCAATATCTACCTTGGGAATATCGCCGTGGAGATGAGCATCGATATCCTGAATATCTTCCGCCACGGAGCTATCTATGTATCGGGGGATATTGAGGTTGAATTCGTTTTTGCGGATTTCATCGTAGCTCACCATACGACTGTAACCGTCTATGGCGATCTGCCTGTTGAACACATCGACAATTTTATGGATATCCATCTCCCGCAGACGGTTCTTATTGCCATCTTTGATAAAGCCTTTACCGGCATCCACCATAAAGATGCCTTTGCGTGCCGATGCGCCTTCTTTATCAATGACAATCACACAGGCCGGAATGCCGGTGCCATAAAACAGGTTGGCAGGCAGCCCGATAATGCCTTTGATATAACCCCGTTCCACCAGGGACTGACGAATCGTTGCCTCGGCATTACCCCGGAACAACACACCATGAGGCAGAATACAGGCACCTTTACCATGGCTTTTCAGGCTGCGGATAATATGCAGCAGGTAAGCGTAATCGCCGTTCTTGGCCGGTGGCACGCCGTAGCTCTGGAAACGGTAGTGCGGGTCCTCTTCCGCATCCACACCACTGCCCCAGCGTTTATCGCTGAACGGCGGATTGGCCACCACGAAGTCGAAGGTTTTCAGGCTGTCACCATCGGTAAACAGCGGGTTGGCCAGGGTGTTGCCCTGGCGAATTTGTGCGGTGGGGTTGTTGTGCAGAATCATGTTCATCCGCGCCAGGCCGCTGGTGGTGGCATCTTTCTCCTGGCCGTAGAGGGAAACGTGTTCACCGGCTTCGTCCGCCACTTTCAGGAGTAATGAGCCGGAACCACAGGTCGGGTCGTACACGGAATAGCCACGGCTATCGATTTTCTCAATATCGATCACTTTGGCGAGTATGCGGCTCACTTCCGCCGGCGTATAAAACTGCCCTTTGCTCTTGCCACTTTCGGAGGCAAAGTGACGCATCAGGTATTCATAGGCATCGCCAAGAATATCGTCGCCATCGGCCCGGTTCTTACTGAAGTCCAGGTCTTTGCTTTCAAAAATAGCGATCAGGTTGGTGAGTTTTTCCACCATCTCTTTGCCGCTGCCGAGTTTGTCCGGATCGTTAAAGTCCGGCATCCCGGTGAGTTTGTTGGCATCACGCAAGGGAATGATGATTTTCTTATTGATGTCGTCGCCTATGGTAGGCTTGCCTTTCAGGGCAACCATATCCGCAAAGGTGGCACCTTTCGGGATTTTCACCGGCGGGCTGAACTGACCGACAAATTTATCGCTGATATATTTCACAAAGAGCATCACCAGCACATAGTCTTTGTACTGGCTGGCATCCATCCCGCCCCGCAGCTCGTCGCAGCTGGCCCAGAGAGATGAGTACAGTTCAGATTTTTTAATCGCCATAGGGAGCTTTACAGAAGATGATATGAATCGACGCTACCGCCCGTGGATTTTACCGCCGTCTTTTATTGACTTTGGGAAGCATGGGACCAGATAGCTCAGAGGTGGAGTTTTGGGTAATCAGTCATTGTACGCAGGTAAGGTGTTTGGTGGTAGTCGTGCATTTGCGAAGGGAAAGGGAAAAGCTGTCCACTTTGGGTATGAACAGGTTCTGAGCTAATTTCGCAACCAACGGATTATTTAAACAAGAAAGGGCAACTCTTCAACAGGTAGCTCCACCTTCATTGTCCGGGCTTGTCCAGGTACCCGACTAATCAGGCCAAGCTGGTGCAGTTTCACCACCATTTGATGCACGGTGGGTGGGGTAACCTGAAAATACCGCTGCAAATCCTTTTCTGCTGGTGGCATGCCGTTGATCTTCGTGTAGTAGTAAATAAACGACAGGTAGTGGCCTTGCAGTGGCGTATAGGGTGGTTTCTTTGAACTCATAGTTAGTGTTTGAATTTCACAACATGGTGAATGGTTGCGTTTGAGAAACAAGTGACTGCACCCGATTCATTTTCTTACTGATATGGGCTAACAGCAGGGCAGCAAGAATCGCTGCTTCCCTTTCGCCGTATTCAGTATCGCTATCCACCAGATCCACTATGGCTTTATAGGTGCGCAGTTTGACCGGTTCGTCA
>NZ_JBLYNS010000205.1:0-6588 GCF_049310205.1 Endozoicomonas sp. ALC013
TGTGTCCGATCGTCCCCCATTACCAGACAACCATTTCAAAAACTCAAACCGACTTCCGCGATCAACTTCAATCATGTATTCCCTCTTTACAGATTGAAGCAGAAAGGAGTCTGAACTCATTACCTCCGGTTGATCTGCTACTGCCAGACCACAATATTATTATTGAAATTCAGGGACCCTCTCATTACGTGTGTGGTGATTTCAAAACCAGGACTGGTTCGACTCTGCTGAAAATCGCACTGCTGCAAAAAGCAGGATTTGAGGTCATTGAAATCCCCACTAACACCTTTTGGAACCCGGATTCAATAAAACGATGTATTGATCAAATAAAGACCAGGGTGGACATCCCGCCTCAGGGCCATGGCTCTGTATCATATAAAATCGGGTGGGCAGATGAGGCAAACGTTACCGTCGATAAAGGGTGTCAATCCTCAGATTACTGTTACTTAACCGCCGAAGAACATTTAGAAAAGCAAACGGGCAAACCAACAAAAAGAAAAAGGAAGAGAAAAAAAAAGCCAATAACCTCTTCCCTTTCATCATGACTCAAGAACTGTGTTCATATTCCAGGGATGGAGCGCCAGCGTTGAATACCTGTTGCCCAAAATGATTTGAAAATAACGGATTGGTTTTACAGGCATTACAGTAAAATGAACTTCTGAACAGAACAGCAGTCTGCTTTTTATACTTTCATGAATTAATGAAATATAATTATGGACAGAAGCTCTGCAGGTATCAGTGGTAAATACGCAAGATCAGATAATGCTTACAACCAACCGAATGACCATGCCGCTTCTTCAAGGCGTGGGCGATACAGGCATGCCACAGTCAGACAATGGGATCCTCCCCCCCGTACAGCCCCGGGGCGTAATGAATTTTACCAATCTTCTGCCCCATGCCCTTCTCAATATTTACCGCGCCGTTCCGTAAATCCTGCTCAAGATTTTAATGCGTTCACCCAACAGGAAATAATGGATGGCCTGGTGAGTAAATCGTATCGTTTCGGTCATCGCTATGATGGGAGAGATCACGGCCTATATGCCAATTCAATTAAAAAATACACGTCAGCTGCTAAAAGACCGTTAAATCGGGTTGAACAAAGCCAGCTGATGCGTTTGCTGCAAAATTTTACAGTAACACGGTGTTGGAATTGGCGAAGCCTGACGACAACAATGCACTCATTTACTTCAGCGGGTGTTTTTACCCCTCATAAACCGATGGATCAGCGTGTTAAGCGTACACAAGCTGCCGTATTGTCGACGCTACTGGATGCAATAATATTCAAGTGCAACCGAAAAGCTAAAGCATGGGATATTGATGCCCGGGGAATCGCCAACCTGCTTTGGGCCATGGCGAAACTGGTGGACAACGGGCAGGAGCAGACACCAGAGTTCCAAGAGGCCGTGGTCGCGCTGATGCCCCATGTAAACGCAAATAAAGACCAATTTATCCCCCAGCAAATTGCCAACCTGCTGTGGGCCATGGCGAAACTGGTGAACAACGGGCAGGAGCGGACACCAGAGATCAACGAGACCGTGGCCGCGCTGTTGCCCCATGTGAACGAACAGAAAGACCAATTAATTCCTCAGCATATCACCATCCTGCTGTGGGCCATGGCCAAACTGGTGGACAACGGGCAAGAGCGGACACCCGGTCTCAACGAGACGGTGGCCACGCTGTTGCACCTCGTGAACGCACAGAAAGACCAATTTAATGCCCAGGGGATCGCCAACCTGCTGTGGGCCATGGCAAAACTGGTGGACAACGAGCAGGAGTGGATAACAGGGTTCAAAGGGACCGTGGCCGTGCTGTTGCCCCATGTGAACGCACAGAAAGACCAATTTATTCCTCAGGCTATCGCCAACCTGCTGTGGGCCATGGCGAAACTGGTGGACAACGGGCAGGAGCAGACAACAGAGTTCGAAGAGGCCATGGCCGCGCTGTTGCCCCAGGTGAATACACAGAAAGCTAACTTTAAACCACAGGAAATCACCAACCTGCTATGGGCCATGGCGAAACTGGTGGACAGCGGGCAGGAGCAGACAACAGAGCTCAAAGAGGCCGTAGCCGCGCTGTTGCCCCACGTGAACGCACAGAAAGATCAATTTAATGCCCAGGATATCGCCAACCAGCTGTGGGCCATGGCGAAACTGGCGAACGAAGGGCAGGAGCAGACACCAGAGCTCAAAGAGGCCGTGGCCTCGCTGTTTCCCCATGTGAACGCACAGAAAGGCCAGTTTATTCCTCAGCATATCGCCAACCTGCTGTGGGCCATGGCGAAACTGGTGGATAATGGGCAAGAGCAGACACCAAGGCTCAAAGAGGCCGTGGCCGCGCTGTTGCTCCTCGTGAACATACAGAAAAACCAATTTAAGGCCCAGGGAACCGCCAACCTGCTGTGGGCCATGGCGAAACTGGTGGACAACGGCCTGGAGCGGACACCAGGGCTCAACGAAGCCTTGGCCGCGCTGTTGCCCCACGTGAAAGCACTGAAAGACCAATTTATTCCTCAGCATATCGCCAACCTGCTGTGGGCTATGGCGAAACTGGCGGACAAAGGGCAAAAGCAGACACCAAGGTTCACAGAGGCCGTCGCCGCCCTGCTAACCTGCGTGAACGCACAGAAAGCTAACTTTAAACCACAGGAAATCGCCAACCTGCTGTGGGCCATGGCGAAACTCGTGGACAACGGGCAGGAGCTGACACCGCTGCTCAAAGAGGCCGTGGCCGCGCTGTTGCCACTCGTCAACACAGCGAAAGCTAACTTTAACCCACAAGAAATCGCCAACCTGCTGTGGGCCATGGCGAAACTCGTGGACAACGGGCAGGAGCTGACACCAGGTCTCAAAGAGGCTGTGGCCGCGCTGTTGTCTCTCGTGAACGCACAGAAAGACCAATTTATGCCTCAGCATATCGCCAACCTGCTGTGGGCCATGGTAAAACTGATGGACAACGGTCAGGAGCGGACACCAGAGCTCAAAGAGGCCGTGGCCGTGCTGTTGCCCCTCGTGAACGCACAGAAAGCAAACTTTAAACCAAAGGAAATCGCCAACCTGCTGTGGGCCATGGCGAAACTGGGCGAGCTTGTAGAGCTGAATGTGGTTACCTCCACGTCCGAATCGCTTATCTACAAAATCATTGACAACCCTCAGCTCTCTCAGAAAGGCATATTGATGTCTCTCTGGGGAGTCATGGTATTGTGTGCCAGGTTGGCTCTAGACTCTAATGCCAATAAAAATAACTTGCTTGAAAAGCACATGGATGACCTGTTTACTCGCCTGGAAAATACATCCCCGGATAATGAAGAGGATCAACACATCATTTCCATGGCCACCAGTTGGCTTGGGAGAACGTGTCCGGTCATCCCCCATTACCAGACAAACAATTCAAAAACTCAAACCGACTTCCGCGATCAACTCCAGTCATGCCTTCCATCTTTGAATATTGAAGAAGAAAAGAGTCTGAACTCATTACCTCCGGTTGATCTGCTACTGCCAGACCACAATATGGTGATTGAAATTCAGGGACCGTCTCATTACGTGAGTGGTGATTTCAACACCAGGAATGGTTCGACTCTGCTGAAAATCGCACTGCTGCAAAAAGCAGGATTTGAGGTCATTGAAATCCCGGTTAACCAGCTCAGGAGCCGGGATTCAATAAAACTATACATTGATCAAATAAAGACCAGGATAAACATCCCGCCACAGGATCATGGCTCTGTATCACTTAAAAGCGGGTCGGCAGATGAGAAATACGGCACTGCTTATATATAAACATTTCAGCAAAATGAACTTCTGAACTGTACAGCAGTCTGCTTTTTATATTTTCATGAATTAATGAAATATAATTATGGATAGAAGTTCTGCTGGTATCAGTAGTAAATACGCAAAATCAGATAATGATTACAACCAACCGAATGACCATGCCGCTTCTTCAAGGCGTGTGCAATATAGACATGGTACAGTCGAACAGTGGGATAATCCCCTCCGTACTACCCCGGGGCGTAACGATTTTTACCACTCTTCTGACGCTTGCTCTTCTCAAAATCTAATGTTCCGCTCAGTGAACTCTGCTCAAGATTTCAATGCCCTCATTAAACAAGAAGTAATGGATGATCTGGTGAGTAAATCATATCGTTTCGGTCATCGCTATGATGGGAGAAATCACGGTCGATATGCCAGTTCAATTAAAAAATACACGTCAGCTGCTAAAAGACCGTTAAATCGCGCGGAACAAAGCCAGCTGATGCGCTTGCTGCAAAATTTCACAGCAACGCGGAGCTGGAATTGGCGAAGCTTGACGACAACACTGCATTCCTTTACTTCAGCGGGTGTTTTTACCCTCCATAACCCCATAGATGAGCGTGTTGAGCGTACTCAAGCTGCCTTATTGTCAACGCTACTTGATGCAATAATATTTAACTGCAACCAAAAACCTGAAGCGAGGAATATTGATCCCCAAGGCATAGCCAATCTGCTGTGGGCCATGGCGAAACTGGTAGACAACGGGCAGGAGTGGACATCAGGGCTCAAAGAGGCCGTGGCCGCGCTGTTGCCCCACGTGAACGCACAGAAAGACCAATTTATTCCTCAGCATATCGCCAACCTGCTGTGGGCCATGGCGAAACTGGTGAACAACGGGCAGGAGCGGACACCAGAGTTCAAAGAGGCCATGGCCGCGCTGTTGCCCCACGTGAACGCACAGAAAGACAAATTTAATCCTCAGCATATCGCCAACCTGCTGTGGGCCATGGCGAAACTGGTGGACAACGGGCAGGAGCGGACACCAGAGTTCAAAGAGGCCATGGCCGCGCTGTTGCCCCACGTGAACATACAAATAGCGAACTTTAACCCACAGGAAATCGTCAATCTGCTGTGGGCCATGGCAAAACTGGTGGATAACGGGCAAGAGCAGACACCAAGGCTCAAAGAGGCCGTGGCCGCGCTGTTGCCCCTCGTGAACATACAGAAAAACCAATTTAATGCCCAGGGAATCGCCAACCTGCTGTGGGCCATGGCGAAACTGGTGGACAACGGGCAGGAGCGGACACCGGGGCTCAACGAGGCCGTGGCCGCGCTGTTGCCCCACGTGAAAGCACTGAAAGACCAATTTATTCCTCAGCATATCGCCAACCTGCTGTGGGCGATGGCGAAACTGGCGGAGAAAGGGCAAAAGCAGACACCAAGGTTCAAAGAGTCCGTGGCCGCCCTGCTACCCTGCGTGAACGCACAGAAAGCTAACTTTAAACCACAGGAAATCGCCAACCTGCTGTGGGCAATGGCGAAACTGGTGGACGACGGGCAGGAGCAGACACCAGAGATCAAAGAGACCGTGGCCGCGCTGTTGCCCCACGTGAACGCACAGAAAGCCAACTTTAAACCACAGGGTATTGCCAACCTGCTGTGGGCCATGGCGAAACTGGTGGACGACGGGCAGGGGCAGACACCAGAGATCAAAGAGACCGTGGCCGCGCTGTCGCCCCACGTGAACGTACAGAAAGCTAACTTTAATCCACAGCAAATCGCTAATTTGCTCTGGGCCATGGCAAAACTGGGTGAGCTCGTTGAGCTGAACGTGGTTAAATCGACGTTCGAATCTCTTGTCTACCGAATCAGTGAAAAACCTCAGCTCTCTCAGCAAGCGATATTGATGTCTCTCTGGGGAGTCATGGTATGCTGTGCCAGGTTGTCTCTAGACTCTAATACCAATAAAAATAACTGGCTTGAAAAGCACATGGATGACCTGTTTACTCGCCTGGAAAATACATCCCCAGATAATGAAGAAGATCAACGCATCATTTCCCTGTCCGCCAGTTGGCTTGAGAGAACGTGTCCGATCGTCCCCCATTACCAGACTAACCTGTCAAAACCTCAAGCCGACTTTCGCACTCAACTCCAATCATGCATTCCCTCTTTGCAGATTGAAGAAGAAAAGAGTCTGAACTCATTACCTCCGGTTGACCTGCTACTGCCAGACCACAACATGGTGATTGAAATTCAGGGACGGTCTCATTACGTGAATGGTGATTTCAACACCAGGAATGGTTCGACTCTGCTGAAAATCGCACTGCTGCAAAAAGCAGGATTTGAGGTCATTGAAATCCCGGTTAACCAGCTCAGGAGCCGGGATTCAATAAAACTATATATTGATCAAATAAAGACCAGGGTGGACATCCCGCCACAGGGTCATGGCTCCGTATCACTTAAAAGCGGGTCTGCAGATGAGAAATACGGCACTGCTTATATATAATCATTTCAGCAAAATGAACTTCTGAACCGCACAGCAGTCTGCTTTTTATATTTTCATGAAGTAATGAAATATAATTATGGACGGAAGCTCTGCCGGTATCAGTGGTCAATACGCAAGATCCGATAATAATCATAACCGAGCGGGTGGCCGTGCTGCTGCTTCGAGGCGTGGACGATACCGACAGGCCACGGTCAGGCAGTGGGATGATACCCCACGAACAAACCCGGGGCGTACTACATTTTACCGTTCTTCTGACGCACGCCCTTCTCAACATCTACAGCGCCGTTCAGTTAACCCTGCTCAAGATTTTAAGGCGCTCATCAAACCAGAAATAATGGC
>NZ_JBLYNS010000206.1:0-6546 GCF_049310205.1 Endozoicomonas sp. ALC013
AGGAAGGCAATTACTGGTTGTTTGTTTTCTTCCTCTTTGCTGGTTTGCCGGTTTGCTCCTCTGAATGTTCTTCGGCAGTCAAGTAACCGTGATCTGAGGGTTGCCCGCCTTTATCAGCCGTAACGTATGCTTCATCTGCCCACCTTCTTTTAAGTGATACAGAGCCATGCTCCTGTGGCGGGATGCCTGTCCTGGTCTTTATTTGATCAATGTATGGTTTCATTAAATCCTGATTCCAAAGCATGGTAACCGGAATTTCAATGACCTCAAATCCTGCTTTTTGCAACAGTGCGATTTTCAGCAGAGTCGAACCATTCCTGGTGTTGAAATCACCACCCACGTAATGAAACGGTCCCTGAACTTCAATCACCATGTTGTGATCTGGCAGTAGCAGGTCAACCGGAGGCAGTGAGTTCAGACTCTTTTCTTCTTCAATCCTCAAAGATGGAATAGAAGATTTGAGTTGATCACGGAAGTCGACCTGGGTGTTTGAAATATTTGTGTGGTAATGGGGGACGACCGGACACGCTCTGCCAAGCCAACTGGCGGCCTGGGCAATGGTGCGTTGACCCTCTTCATTGTGCAGGAATGTATTTTCCAGACGGTTAAACAGGTCATCCATGTGCTTTTCAAGCATGTGATTTTTATTGGCAGTGGAGACCAGAGACAGCCTGGCACAGCAGACCATTATTCCCCAGAGAGACATCAATATGGCTTTCTGAGAGAGCTGAGGGTTTTCACTGATTCGGTAGACCAGCGACTCGAACGTGGATGTAACCACGTTCAACTCAACGAGCTCACCCAGTTTCGCCATGGCCCACAGCAGGTTGGCAATAGCCTGGGCATTAAATTGGCCTTTCTGTGCGTTCACGAGGGGCAACAGCGTGGCCAGGGCCTCTTTGAGCTCTGGTGTCTGCTCCTGCCCGTGGTCCAACAGTTTCGCCATGGCCCACAGCAGGTTGGCAATACCCTGTGGTTTAAAGTTAGCTTTCTGTGCGTTCACGTGGGGCAACAGCGCGGCCACGGCATCGTTGAGCCCTGGTGACCACTTCTGTCCGTTGTCCACCAGTTTCGCCATGGCCCACAGCAGGTTGGCGGTTTCCTGTGGTTTAAAGTTGGCTTTCTGTGCGTTTACATGGGGCAACAGCGTGGCCACGGCCTCTGTGAGTGGTGTCCTCTCCTGCCCGTTGTTCACCAGTTTCGCCATGGCCCACAGCAGGTTGGCAATATGTTGAGGATTAAATTGGTCTTTCTGTGCGTTCACATGGGGCAACAGTGCGGCCACGGTCTCGTTGAGTTCTGGTGTCTGCTCGTGCCCGTTGTCCACCAGTTTCGCCATGGCCCACAGCAGGTTGGCGATACCCTGGGCATCAAATTGGTCCTTCTGTGCGTTCACATGGGGCAACAGCGCAGCCACGGCTTCTTTGAGCTCTGGTGTCGGCTCCTGCCCGTTGTCCACCAGTTTTGCCATGGCCCACAGCAGGTTGGCGATTTCCTGTGGGTTAAAATTAGCTTTCTGTGCGTTCACGTGGGCTAGCAGAGCGACCACAGCCCCGTTGAACTCCGGTGTCCGCTCCTGCCCGCTGCCGACCAGTTTCGCCATGGCCCACAGCAGGTTGCTAATATGCTGAGGAATAAATGAGTCTTTCTGAGCGTTCACGAGGGGCAACAGCGCGGCCACGGCCTCTTTGAGCCCTGGTGTCCGGTGCTGCCTGTTGTCCACCAGTTTCGCTATGGCCCAAAGCAGGTTGGCGATACCCTGGGCATCAAATTGGTCTTTCTGCGCGTTCACGTGGGGCAATAGCACGGCCAAGGCCTCTTCGAGCCCTGATGTCGGCTCCTGTCCGTTGTCCAGCAGTTTCGCCATGGCCCACAGCAGGTTGGCGATATGCTGAGGAGTAAATTGGTTTTTCTGTGCGTTCACGAGGGGCAACAGCACGGCCACGGCCCCGTTGAGCCCTGGTGTTCGCTCCTGCCCGTTGTCCACCAGTTTCGCCATGGCCCATAACAGGTTGGTGATTCCCTGGGCATTAAGTTGGTCTTTCTGTTCGTGCACGAGGGGCAACAACGCGGCCACAGCCAGGTTGAGCTCTGGTGTACGCTCCTGGCCGTTGCCCACCAGTTTCGCCATGGCCCACAGCAGGTTGGCGATATGCTGAGGTATAAATTGGTTTTTCTGTGCGTTCACGAGGGGCAACAGCACGGCCACGGCCCCGTTGAGCCCTGGTGTTCGCTTCTGCCCGTTGTCCACCAGTTTCGCCATGGCCCATAACAGGTTGGTGATTCCCTGGGCATTAAGTTGGTCTTTCTGTTCGTGCACGTGGGGCAACAGCGCAGCCACGGCCTCGTTGAGCTCTGGAGTCCGTTTTTTCCCGTTGTCAACCAGTTTCGCCATGGCCCACAGCAGGTTGGTGATTCCCTGTGGTTTAAAGTTAGCTTTCTGTCCATTTACGTGGGGTAACAGCGTAGCGACGGCCTCGTTGAACACTGGTGTCCGCTCCTGCCCGTTGTCCACCAGTTTTGCCATGGCCCACAGCAGGTTAGCTATTCCCCGGGCATCAATATCCCTGGCTTCAGGTTTTTGGTTGCAGTTAAATATTATTGCATCAAGTAGCGTTGACAATAAGTTAGCTTGAGTAAGCTTTACACGCTCATCCATGGGGTTATGAGGGGTAAAAACACCCGCTGAAGTCAATGAATGAAGTGTTGTCGTCAGGCTTCGCCAATTCCAGCTCCGTGTTACGGAAAAATTTTGCAGTAAACGTATCAGCTGACTTTGTTCGGCTCGATTTAATGGTCTTTTAGACGCTGACGTGTATTTTTTAATTGAACTGGCATATTGACCGTGATGTCTCCCATCATAGCGATCACCGAAACGATAAGATTTACTCACCAGACCATCCATTATTTCCTGTCTGGTCAGGGTATTGAAATCTTGAGCAGAGTTCACTGAGCGGAACATTAGATTTTGAGAAGAGCATGCGTCAGAAGAGTGGTACAATTCGTTGCGCCCCGGGGTAGTACGGAGGGGATTATCCCACTGTTCGACTGTGCCATATCTATATTGCACACGCCTTGAAGAAGCGGCATGGTCATCCGGTCGGTTGTAATCATTATTTGATCTTGTGTATTGACCGCTGATACCAGCAGAGTTTCTATCCATTTTTATATTTCTTTAATTCATGAAAATATAAAAAACAGACTGCTGTTTTGTTCAAAAGTTCATTTCGCTGAAATGTCTATAAACGTAAACGGTTGGGGAAGCACATTTACTCCTGATGCCATCAACCCGTTATTTTCCAATCATCCGGGGCAACAGGTGTTCAACACTGACATTCCTTCCCGGCATGTGAAAACGGATCTTGAGTCATGATAGGAGGAAGGCAATTACTGGCTGGTTGTTTTCTTCCTCTTTGCTGGTTTGCCGGTTTGCTCCTCTGAATGTTCTTCGGCAGTCAAGTAACCGTGATCTGAGGTTTGCCCGCCTTTATCAGCCGTAACGTATGCTTCCTCTGCCCACCTTCTTTTAAGTGATACAGAGCCATGCCCCGGTGGCGGTAAGCTTATCCTGGTCTTTATTTGATCAATGTATGGCTTCATTAAATCCTGACTCAAGAGCCTGTTAACCGGAATTTCAATGACCTCAAATCCTGCTTTTTGCAACAGTGCGATTTTCAGCAGAGTCGAACCATTCCTGGTGGTGAAATCACCACCCACGTAATGAGAGGGACCCTGAACTTCAATCACCAGGTTGTGATCTGGCAGTAGCAGGTCAACCGGAGGCAGTGAGTTCAGACTTTTTTCTTCTTCAATCTGCAAAGAGGGAAAGCATGATTGGAGTTGATCGCGGAAGTCGGATTGAGGTTTTGACATGATTGTCTGGTAATGGGGGACGAGCGGGCATGATCTCCCAAGCCAACTTGCGGCCATGGCAATAACGTATTGTTCCTCTTCATTATTGTCTGGATTGTCTGGGAATGTATTTTTCAGGCGAGTAAACAGGTCATCCATGTGCTTTTCAAGCCAGTTATTGTTATTGGAGTTTAGAGACAATCTGGCACAGCAAACCATTACTCCCCAGAGAGACATCAATATGTCTTGATGTGAGAGCTGAGGGTTTTCACTGATTCGGTAAACAAGCGATTCGAACATAGAGGTCACCACCTTCAGCTCAACGAACTCACCCAGTTTCGCCGTGGCCCACAGCAGATTGGCGATTTCCTGTGGTTTAAAGTTAGCTTTCTGTGTGTTCACGTGGTGCAACAGCGCGGCCACGGCCTCGTTAAACTCTGGTGTCCGCTCTTGCCCGCTATCCACCAGTTTCGCCATGGCCCACAGCAGGTTGGCGATACCCTGTGGTTTAAAGTTATCTTTCTGTGCGTTCACGTGTGGCAACAGCGCGGCCACGGCCTCTTTAAGCTCTGGTATCCTATCCTCCCCGTTGTCCAGCAGTTTCGCCATGGCCCACAGCAGGCTGGCGATTTCCTGTGGTTTAAAATAGGCTTTCTCTGGGTTCACTTGTGGCAACAGCACGGCCACGGCTTCTTTCAGCAGCAGTGTCCGCTCCTGCCCGTTGTTCACCAGTTTCGCCATGGCCCACAGCAGGTTGGTGATTTCCTGTGGTTTAAAGTTAGCTTTCTGTGTACTCACGTGGTGCAACATTGCGGCCACGGCCTGTTTGAGCCCTGGTGTCTGCTCCTGCCCGTTGTCCACCAGTTTCGCCATGGCCCACAGCAGGTTGGCGATATGCTGAGGAATAAATTGGTCTTTCTGTGCGTTCACGTGGGGAAACAGCGCGGCCACAGCCTCGTTGAGCTCTGGTGTCCGCTCCTGGCCGTTGTCCACCAGTTTTGCCATGGCCCACAGCAGGTTGGCGATATGCTGAGGAATAAATTGGTCTTTCTGTGCGTTCACGTGGGGCAACAGTGCGGCCACGGCCTCGTTGAGCGCTGGTGTCCGCTTCTGCCCGCTATCCACCAGTTTCGCCATGGCCCAAAGCAGGATGGCGATACCCTGAGCATTAAATTGGTCTTTCTGTGCGTTCACGTGGGGCAACAGCGTGGCCACGGTCTCTCTGATCTCTGGTGTCCGCTCCTGCCCGTTGTCCACCAGTTTCGCCATGGCCCACAGCAGGTTGGCGAAATGCTGAGGAATAAATTGGTCTCTTTGTGCATTCACGCAGGGCAGCAGCGCGGCCACGGCCTCGCTGAGCCCTGGTATCCGCTGCTGGCCGTTGTCCACCAATTTCGCCATGGCCCACAGCAGGTTAGTAATACCCTGTGCATTAAATCGGTCTTTATGTACGTTTACCCGGGACAACAACGCGGCCACGGCCTCGTTGAACGCTGGTGTCTGTTCCTGCCCGTTGTCCACCAGTTTCGCCATGGCCCACAGCAGGCTGGCGATTTCCTGTGGTTTAAAGTGAGTTTTCTGTGCGTTCACGAGGGGCAATAGCCCGGCCACGGCCTCATTGAGCTCTGGTGTTCGCTCCTGCCCATTGTCCACCAGTTTCGCCATGGCCCACAGCAGGTTGGCAATATGCTGAGGAATAAATGGGTCTTGCTGTGCTTTCATGTGGGGCAACAGTGCGGCCACAGCCGCGTTGAGCCCTGGTGTTCGCTCCTGCCCGCTGTCTACCAGTTTCGCCATAGCCCACAGCAGGTTGGCGATTTCCTGGGCACCAACATAGCTGGCTTCAGGTTTTTGGTTGCACTTGAATATGATTGCATCAAGTAGTGTTGACAGTAAGGCAGCCTGAGTAAGTCTGACACGCTCATCCAAGGGATTATGAGGGGTAAAAACACCCGCTGAAGTAAATGAGTGCAGTGTTGTCGTCAGGCTTCGCCAATTCCAGCTCCGCGTTGCTGTGAAATTTTGCAGCAAACGCATCAGCTGGCTTTGTTCAGCTCGATTTAACGATCTTTTAGCAGTTGACGTGTATTTTTTAATTGAACTGGCATATTGACCGTGATTTCTCCCATCATAGCGATCACCGAAACGATAAGATTTACTCAGCAGGCCATCCATTATTTCCTGTCTGGTGAGGGTATTGAAATCTTGAGCAGGGTTTACTGAACGGTACTGTAGATGTTGATAAGAGCGTGTGAAAGAAGAATGGTAAAATTCATTTCGCGCCGGGGCAGTGCGGGAGGGGTTATCCCATTGCCTGACTGTGGCATACCTATATCGTCCACGCCGTGAAGAAGTGGCTTGGTCATCCGGTTGGTGGTAATCATTGCCTGATCTTGTGTATGGACCACTGATACCAGCATAGCTTCTATCCATAATTATATTTCATTAATTCATGGAAATATAAAATGCAGACTGTGGTTCTTTTCAGAAGTTCATTTTGCTGGAATGTTGGTTAACTACTTACTGGCTGGTTGTTTTTTTCCTCTTTTCTGGTTTGCCGGTTTGCACTTCTGAATGTTCTTCGGCGGTTAAGTAACCATGATCTGAGGGTTGCCTGCCTTTATCAGCAGTAACGTATGGCTCATCTGCCAGCCTTCTTTTAAGTGATACAGAGCCATGCTCCTGTGGTGGGAT